>PLFY01000062.1 GCA_003138365.1 Acidobacteriaceae bacterium | reverse complement strand
AGCACCATTTCATCCGGTCAGAGTCCTAGTTCCTCGGCGCCGCGTCCACCACCATCCGCACCAGTTGCGCCATCTCTCTCTTGTGGACCATCCGCTTCGTCATTCGCTCATCCACCCGATTCACAACGATCAGATCCAACGACGGCACGACCACCGCATACTGCCCAAGATGGCCCTCTGCCCAGAAGCTTCCCTTCGGAAAAGCAATCTGCTGCGCCCTGCCGCTGTGCGAGTCCCCGGTCCACCACAGATACCCATAGCCGCCCGACTCCGTATCGGAATAGGGTTGGGTACTCGCTTTCACCCAGTCCTCAGGGACCACCTGCACCCCGTTCCAATTGCCCCCATGCAGATAGAGCAGCCCAAAGCGTGCAAAATCCCGGGCGCTCATATCGAATACATAAGCCGGAAACCTTGAATCCCGGCTGCCGATGTATTCGCCGTCGCGAGGTTTGAAGTCCTGCATTCCAATCGGCTGCGCAATTCTCCGGTAGAACGAGTCGAATATTTTCTCGCCCGTCGCCTTCTCGTAGAGGAAGCCAAGCGTGTTGAAGTCCCAGTTGTTGTAGTACCAAAACGTGCCGGGCGCATGGGAACCGCGCGGCGGCTTCTCTTCCTCCATCCCCTTGGTCTCGTAAACGGTTGGATGGTAGACCCCCGAGCGCGCCTCAAGCAGATCGCGCACCGTCGCCTGCTTCTCTTCCGCAGTGAGCGACGGCTTGTTGTCGTCGATGCCAAGCTTCTCAAGCGTGTCGTCGGGGTTGATCTTGCCCTCGGCTACCGCAATGCCAATCAGCGAATTCAACAAGCTCTTGCGGCAGGAGTGCAGGTTCGACTTATGCGCGACATCTCCCCATGCGGCCACCACCACGCCATGTTGCACAATCAGCGCCGACGTGGAACCAATCTCTTCGACAAATTCGTGGATCCTTGCCAGCTTCTGCGCCGGCCACCCCGCCTGCTCCGGAGATAAAAGCTGCTTCCACTCCGCACCTGGAAATACGGTCGATTGGGAGTTGGCTTGAACGGCCCAACCGAATAGCAATAACGCCACCAAACAGCCAGGCTTGCTCATGGTTTTGCCGTTCCCATCGGCGAAATCAGCAGGAAGGTTACGCTCTCCGCGGTACTCCGCTTGTGCGGCGTTCCCCGCGGGATCACCAGCATATCGCCCTTCTTGAGCGTGAGCGTGGCCGCTCCATCTGAACCAGGCGCAAGCCACTCGCCCGGCTTGGTATTTCGCCCGTCCTTTGGCGTGCCGCCAACCTCGTAGACGGTTGCTCCGTCCATGATCTGCAGCACATGGTCGCGGCCCTCGTGCCATTCGAACTCCTTGGCGCTCTTGGCGGTTTCAGTGGTAAGAACCATCGTGAAGGGCAAAGACTTTGCGTCCACCAGATTGTTATTGCCCGGCTTCGCTTGCAGAGCCTTGATGTCTTCCTGAATGGCTTGCGCGGTGAACAGTTGAATGGTCGCCGCGGCGGCAGGCGCCGCGCTCTGGCCTGCTGCAGGCGACGCAAACAGCGATCCATCGGCAAGTGCAAAACCTGCTGCGGCGGCGATTGGCGCCGTGCGTAAGAAATTACGCCGGCCAGGATTCTTGATTGCGAAGTTTTCCATTTGATTGCTCCTCAAGAAAGTAAATCACTCGATGCAGCACTCTGTCAGGGATTGGGATCCGAATTTTCGTGCATTTTGAAGCCGCCACCTTGCCCCGAGATTCCGTCCCAGCCCGCAGCCGATTCCTCACCCTTCGAGTTGCCGCAGCCACTCGGCCAATAGGTTAGCCACCTTGCGCGGCTGCTCATACGCGGCAAAGTGCCCTGCGTCGGGCAGCAAGTGGAATTCGCACCCGCCCGGCGCGGCGTTGAAGGCATCCATCTCGGCCGGCGTCACGGCGGAATCCTCGCCGCCGGCAATGGCCAGCACGGGCACGCCGATGGTGGCCACAGTAGGCATTGAATCGGGCCGCGTGGCAAGGCCTGCCTGCACGGCCACAGTTGCCTGCGGCGTCAGCGTCATGCGCGCCCTCAACTCAGCCACAATCTCCGGGCGGCGTTGCCGCGCCGTTGCTCCGATCGAGCTCTGGGCCATGCCGTCAAATAGCGCGGCAGTGCCCCCCGCTCGCGCCTGGGCAATATTGGCGGCCCGCTTTTCAAGGTTGCCTGCCGCGTCCGGCTGCGGCTTCGAGCAGGCAAAGGCCAGCCCCCGCATCCGCTCCGGGGCCCTGCGCCACAACTCCAGCAGCACATAGCCGCCTATCGAGCAGCCTGCAAAGACCGCTTCCTTTACGTTCAGGTGATCGATCAGGGCAAGAACATCCGCAGCCAGTTGCGCCATCGTCAGCACCGGCGCATCGGGAACGCTCGCGAACCCTCCCACTGGCAGATTCTGGCCCAACTCCGACTCGCCATGCCCGCGCAAGTCGGGAACGATGGCCCGCACCCCAGCCAGGTCTTCAGTCAGAGGACGCCAATAATCCCGATCAAGCGGTGTGGGATGCAAAAAGACCAGTGGCAGGCCCGCTCCGGTATCCCGAAAGCTCAGCCTTGCTCCGTCTGACACGTAAGAACCGTTCATATACCAGGAGGATACGCTCCCGGCAGCTCAATAGGCTCTTCGGGAATGCCAATCCACCCGGCCACATAGGCCACGCCCACAAATCCACTGGTGAGGAAGAATCCTATAACGGCGAAAATCCTGACGACGGCGACATCCCAGCCGTTGGCCTGTGCCAACGCCAGGCAGACACCGGCAATCTGCCGGCCCACATGCGGGCGAACCAGAGGCCTGCCAGGCATCGGTTGCGCCACGGAAATCACCGCGCCGCAATTTGAGCAGAACCGCGCACTCCCCGGCAGCCCAGTGCCGCATCGATTGCAAAAGACGGCCATGACTGAATCCTCCTCAAGAAACCCTGACTACTGTGAACATACGGAGACGACGTGGGGGCGGTTCCATCTTTCGGACCTCAGTTTCCCGTATACGCGTTGCGCAAATGCTTTCTCGCCGTGTCGGCCCGCGACGTAGCCGGACCGTTGTCGATGGCAGCCTGGTAGTCCTTTACAGCCTGCGGACGCTCGCCGTTCAGATCGTGGCATTCCCCGGCGGCAAGCAGCGAGCGAATCTTCAACTCGGGCCCCACGTTCCGGGTCCATGCGGCCTGTTCATACGCCTGTGCCGCCTCCCCAAAATGGTGCTGACCACGCAGGGCGTCGCCCAGGCCAAAATAGGCCAGTTCCAGACGCGCCTCGGCAAAATAGCCCGGCTTTGCGCTGTTGGCCACAATTTCACGGTAGGCCCCCACCGCACCCATCCCCTCGCCCGCATCCTTGCGCAGGTTAGCCTCTTCAAGACAGAACAGGTAGTCATGGGGATATGCGGCCTTGAGACCGCGCACCACCTGAATCGCCTCCTTGTAGCGAGACTCGCGCCGCAGAAACAGCGCAATGGTGGTCCGCGCCTCAATGTTGGTCACAACACCCCGGTTGCCGTCGTCGGTCAGCATCTCCAGGCCTCTCGATTTTGACCCGGTAATGCCGGCAAACCCAACCAGCAGCTTGAAGGGCAATGGCAGTGCTCCCACCACGTATTCGTAGACGCCTACCACCAGTTTGGCGTCCACATAATCCGGGTCCAGTTGCAGAACCCGCATGTGGTCGTCCTTGGCCTTCGTGGCCAGCCGAAACCCGCTGCCATAGCTCCGCTCCACCATGGCCAGGTAAGTACACTTCAGGGCGCGCGCCCAGCCACGCGCATACAGCGCGTCCACGTCGTTTGCGTTCTTGCCTAACCGCCAGTTGGCCTCGTTAACCGTTTCGTCGGCCAGCGCCAGGATGCGATCCCGCGTCTTCGGGTCTTCTTCGGTGGCGTGGCGCCCGGTGAGAAAGCCGTCGTTGGCGTAGAACGTCGTGTCGAGCAGATCCTGCCGGTAGAGCTCCTGGAAGAGCACCGCATCCAGCAGCAGCACGCTTCCCTGCGGGTCGCCCGGATGCGCCGCGTGAAACCGCTCGAACCGCTCAATGGCCCCGGGATAGTCCAGGTTGTAGAAGTGATCGAAGGCTTCGCGGACCAGTGGGTCGCGGTTCAGGGGATTGGTGTGCGCATCGGAAGCCCAACACAGGCCGGCTGCCCCCAGCAAAACAACTCCCCACGCAAATCTTCGTATCGAAAGTGATCCCGTCTTCAACCTGAAGTCTCCTTCTTGCTCTAACCCTTTGATCGAAATCTTGTTTCTTGTCAGTCGTCCACCGGCGTCATCGCCCCATGAAGAAATGAAACTGCGTCAGGCGATGCCGCCGCTAACCTGCTAACTCGCCATCCCCGCGTCAGCGGGCGCTAACTCGCTGCTTCTAAAGCGGAGAAAAAGGAAACTCCCCCCTATTTGACGTTAAACAAATCCAGAAGACGCTCAAAAATGCTCCGCTTCCCGGGCCCCCTTTCGGCCGCGCCCCCGGACGCGCCCCTCAACCCCCGCGTTGCTATTGCTTGCTTCAAGGATCGGTGAAATGAATCGGAAAGGCTGCCGAAAAACTCTTTGCTTTGCAAGGGCACGGCTTCAGCCGTGCCGCAAATGCAACAAAATAAAGGTCGGGCTTCAGCCCCCGAGGGATGCTCTTCGGGCGTTTCGTCCGCTCTCCCCACTTTTTCCGCACCCCCTTTTAGTCGTCCACCGGCTTCGCCGACCCACAGGGGATGAAACTGTGCCCCATCCATCGGACGTCTTTGCTTTTGTCCGATGGGTGGGAGTCCGTAGAACTCCATGACAACGTCTTTTTTTTGAACTTGCATTTTTGTTTCTTTCTAGTAACTCTTGCACGCGGAAAAGCATCCAACTGACCGCATGACAACTTTCCTCTTGCCTGCAGTATCAAGTC
>PLFY01000033.1 GCA_003138365.1 Acidobacteriaceae bacterium | reverse complement strand
ATGTCGAGGCGGCTGAGCTGGGCGGCGGCGGCGGCGACGGAATCGGGGCTGGTTACGTCAAGGTGCAGGGCTTTTGCGGAGCCTGTGGATTGGGCCAATGCTTCGGCGGCGGGCAGGTTGATGTCGGCGATCCAGACGAATGCGCCGGCGCGAACCAGTTCCTTGGTAGTGGCCTCGCCGATGCCGCTGGCGCCGCCGGTGACCAGGGCGTGCCGACCGTCGAGGCGAAAGGGCTGGTGCTGGTTCGCGGGAGATTCAAGCGTGGATCGAGTCGGATCGTTCATGGCAGCACATTTGGCCGTATGTCAGGGCAGGGCAAGTATACCTGCGCGGGCGGCCTGACTTCAGGTTGCTGGTTGATTGCGGAACTGGGCCAGCACATGGAGATAAGCGCGGGCGGTTTCAGTGATGGTTTCCGGGGTTCCGGCGTCGACGGCGGCGAGGTTGACCAGGTCGCTGCCTACGCCGAGGGCGCGGGCTCCGGCGCGCAGGAAGCTCTCGGCGGTTTGCAGTGTGACGCCGCCGGTGGGAATGAGCTTGAGGTGCGGGAAGGGCGCGAGAAGCGACTTGAGATAACTTGCGCCGCCCATGGCGGAACAGGGAAAGATCTTGACGTAGTCCGCGCCGGCGTTCCAGGCGGTGATGACTTCAGTGGGGGTGAGCGCGCCGGGGATGGAGAGCTTCCCGAGGGCGCGGGTTTTGGCCACGACGGCGGGGTGGAAGCTGGGGCTGACGACAAACTCCGCGCCGGCCTCGATCGTGGCTTCGGCTTGTTCGGCGGTGGTCACGGTGCCGGAGCCGAGCAGGAGGTCGCCAGCGTACTCGCGTTTCAGGTCTTTGAGCACATCGATCGCGCCGGGGACGGTCATGGTGACTTCGACGACGGTGACGCCGCCGGCGATCATGGCTTTGACGACGGCGTGGGCCTGGGCGGCATTTCTGGCGCGGAGGACGGGAATGAGGCCGACGCGTTCGATGGTTTGGGCTGTGGTTTCCGGCATTTTTTCCTCTATCGTGCTATGCGGGCTGACCCGCCTTTGATGATGCGTTCGACTTCGGCCAGCGTGGCCATGCTGGTGTCGCCGGGAGTGGTCATGGCGAGAGCGCCGTGGGCTACCCCGCAGCGGACGGCCCAGTCGATGGGCTTGCCGGCAAGAAGGCCGTAGATGAGGCCGGAGGCAAAGCTGTCGCCGCCGCCGACACGGTCGTAGATGTCGATGTCGCGCTGGGGGACGTGGACGATCTTATCCTCATAAAGCGCAATTGCACCCCAGGCGTTGCGGCTGGCTGTTTGGGCGGTGCGCAGGGTACTGGCGATGAGCTTGAGGTTCGGGTAACTGGCCGCGACTTCGCGCAACATCTCTTCGTAACCTGCGATTGGCAGTTCGGCGAAGTCGTCACTGACGCCCTTGATGTGGACGCCAAGCATGGCGGAGAAGTCTTCCTCATTGCCGAGCAGCAGATCGACCTTGCGGACCAGTTCGCGGTTCACTTCCTGGGCCTTGGCTTTGCCGCCGATGGACTTCCAGAGGGAATCGCGGAAGTTGAGGTCAAACGAGACAGGAGTTCCGTGGCGCCGTGCGGCGTCCATGGCTTCGGCGGCCACCTCGGCGGTAGAGGCGGAGAGCGCGGCGAAGATGCCCCCTGTGTGGAACCAGCGGGAGCCGTTTTGCTCGCCAAAAATCGCCTCCCAGTCGAAATCGCCTGATTTGACCTGGCTGATGGCGGTGTGTCCGCGGTCAGAGCAGCCGGCGGCGGCGCGGACGCCGAAACCGCGCTCAGTGAAGTTGAGGCCGTTGCGGACGGTGCGGCCAACACCGTCGTAGGGAACCCATTTGAGCAGGGAATAATCGACGCCGCCCTGAAGGATGAGGTCTTCAACGAGGCGGCCAATGGGGTTGTCGGCCAAGGCTGTGGCGATGGCGGTGCGCAGGCCAAAGCAGCGGCGCAATCCGCGGGCCACATTGTATTCGCCGCCGCCTTCCCAAACCTGGAACTGGCGCGTGGTGTGGATGCGGCTCTCGCCGGGATCGAGGCGGAGCATGACTTCGCCCAGGCTCAGGCAGTCCCAGCGGCGGGAGGAATCGGGAATCTGGATCGTATTCATGGTTGTGCAGGCAGCTTCCAATGACACTTTATCGTATTGACCCAAGCACGCGGTGTGACGGCGTTGGTCTGCGGCGAATCGTTGGCCGTGGTAATGTTTCTGGGGTGGGCATGGGGCTTGCTCTGTAAGGGGGGAAGTGATGGCAGTGGAGCGCAAGCTGCGCATGGGGATGGTGGGCGGAGGGCCGGGAGCATTCATTGGTCCGGTTCATAAGATGGCCGCCGAGCTGGACGGGAAGATTGAGCTGGTGGCGGGGGCGTTTTCACAGTCGGCGGAGCGGTCGCGGGCGGCTGGCAAGAGTTTTGGGATCGATCCGGGCAGGGCGTATGCGGATTACAGGGAGATGATCGCGGCGGAGCGGAAGCGGCCGGGCGGAATCGACTTTGTGGTGATCGCCACGCCGAACCATCTGCATTTGCCGGTGGCAAAGGCTGCGCTTGAGGCTGGGATTGCGGTGATGAGCGACAAGCCGGCCACGGCCACGTATGACGAGGTGCTGGCGCTGGAGGCGGCGGTCGAGAAGGCTGGGCTGCCGTATGGGTTGACGCATACCTATGCGGGGTATGCGCTGGTGAGAGAGGCGCGGTCAATCTGTGCGAGCGGGCGGCTGGGGGCGATTCGCAAGATTGCTGTGGAGTATCTGCAAGGGTGGTTGAGCCAGCCGATTGAAAAGAGTGGACAGAAGCAGGCCGCGTGGCGCTCTGATCCGGCGCTCAATGGGCCGGGCGGCTGCATCGGGGACATCGGCACGCATGCGTTTCACCTGACGGAGTATGTGACCGGGCTCAGGGTCACAAGCCTGAATGCCACGCTGCGGACAGTGGTGGAAGGGCGGCGGCTGGACGACGATTGCAATGCGGTCCTCCGGCTGGAGAACGGGGCAAGCGGGGTTCTGATGGCTTCGCAAGTGGCGGCGGGCGAGGGGAACGGGCTGCGGCTGCGCGTGTATGGCGAGAACGGCTCGATCGACTGGAGGCAAGAGGATCCCAACCGGCTGCGGGTCAAGTGGCTGGATGGGCCGGAGGAGATTCGTCATGCGGCAGGGAGTTATTTGAGCGCGGATGCGCGGGAGGTGACGCGGCTGCCGGGGGGACATCCGGAGGGGTATATCGAGGCCTTCGCCGTGCTGTATCGAGAGTTTGCCGATGGGCTGCTGGCTTGGCGGGCGGGCGAGCCGAATCCGTTGCCGGCGACGCTGCCGGGGATCGTGGCTGGAGTGCGTGGAATGCGGTTCATCGAGCGGGCGATCGAGAGCAATCGATTGGGAATCTGGGTTGAGTTTTAGAATCTTATGTTTGGCGGGAGAATGTGATGAAGACGATCAAGGGGCCGGGGATTTTTCTGGCGCAGTTCGCGGGAGATGAGGCGCCGTTCAACACGCTGGAGGGAATGGCGCAGTGGGCGGCCGGACTGGGCTTTACCGGGGTGCAGATCCCTAGCTGGGACGGGCGGCTTTTCGATTTGAAACTTGCCGCTGAAAGCCAGGGCTACTGCGACGAGATACTTGGCGTGGTGAGCCGGGCAGGGGTCGCGGTCACGGAGTTATCCACACATCTCCAGGGGCAGTTGGTCGCGGAGCATCCGGCATATAACACTTTGTTTGAGGGGTTTGCGCCGGCAGANNTGGCCGTTCTTCTATCCCTGGCCGCAGCGGCCGGCGGGGCTGATCGACGAAGCGTTTGCGGAGCTGGGCCGGCGGTGGCTGCCGATTCTTCAGGCTTTTGACGAGGCTGGCGTGGACGTGTGCTACGAACTGCATCCGGGCGAGGACCTGCATGACGGCGCGACCTTCGAGCGGTTCCTTGAAGTGGTGGGCGGACATGCGCGGGCAAACATTCTCTACGACCCGAGCCACATGATCCTGCAGCAACTGGATTATCTGGCCTTCCTGGATCTCTATCACGACCGGGTGCGCGCCTTCCACGTGAAAGACGCGGAGTTCCGGCCGAGCGGGCGGTCGGGCGTTTATGGCGGCTATCAGGCCTGGATCGACCGGCCGGGGCGATTCCGCTCGCTGGGTGATGGGC
>PLFY01000007.1 GCA_003138365.1 Acidobacteriaceae bacterium | reverse complement strand
GATCGGCAAGCGCGCAACCGCTCGCCGGATACTTCGGCAGGCTTCCACTCCGCCCATCCCCGGCATATCCACGTCCAACAGCACCGCATCGAACCAGGTCACGCGAGCCAGCGATAGTGCCTCCTCGCCGCGGGCCGCTTCCACAACCGTGAAGCCCATGCCAGTCAATGTCACACGCAATGCGCGCCGCGTGGAACTGTCGTCGTCTACCACGAGGATCGTGCCCTGCCCAGCATTCGACTGCTCCGTATTCAATGCGGCCTCCTTGCGTCCATGGGAAGGGAAAAAAAGAATGTCGTTCCTTCCGTGTCATCGCTTATGACCCACACATGCCCATGATGAGCCTCAGCTGCCTTCCTTGCCACAGAGAGCCCGATGCCTGTGCCGGGAACGGCATCTTTCAACTCCGGTGACCGGTAGAAGCGTTCAAATATCCGTTCCCGGTCTTCGATCCGAATCGTCGATCCGAAGTTATGTACGGAAATGAGAACCTCGCTATGACTCGCTCGTGCGGCAATGTCAATCGGCGTCCCCGCCGTCGAATACTTCCGCGCGTTGTCGATGTACTGCGCCAGAATCATGGCAAGCAATCCGCGATCCGCGCGCACGGTCAATGAGGGGTCCTCCACCGCAACCTCAATGCTGTTCCTTTCCGCTTCCACTGCATGGCCGGCCAATACCTCGGACACCAAATCAAGCACATTCACGTCGGCTGTCTCAAGAGCCGCCGGTCTCGCATCGAGCTTAGCAGTTTTCAGAAGCCGTGTGCACAATCGGTTCAGTCGAATTGCTTCCCCGTCGATCAGCGTCACCAGATCGCGCTGGGACTCCGTCAATCCCCCAAGCTCAAGCAAGCCTGAACTGGCAGTCTGAACCGCTGTCAGCGGTGTCTTGAACTCATGCGCCAGTGCATCCATCACCGTCGCACGCAACTGCTCGCTTTTTTTCGCATTCTCTACTCTTTCTTCCTTGTCGACCCACTGGTGTCTGTCGATCGCAATGGCAGCAAGAGATGCAAGCGCATCGACCACAAGAGTACTGAGCCTCCCGCGCACCACCAAAGCGCCCACAGACCCTGGCCCGGCTCGCAGGACGCGTTGCCAGGTCTGAGTACTCGCGTCATCCTGTGAAGCACCGCGCAAGTAGCATTCTTTGGCCAGATCTTCCTCGCCCGCGTCCCAGTTNNCGTCAAATATTCTATGAATCAAAACCGCAAGCTGCGGTCCCGGCGGCTGGCGCAGATCCAACAACAGCGAACTCCGGCTCAACTCATACAACTGCTCCATCCCCGTGCGATGGATACCCGCTTCCTCTGCGACTTTCATTTCCCGGCCGTGCAATCTGCTGATTGTGAGCGCCGTCAACTCGAACACTACAAGCGCAACAAATATCCCCGAGCTTGCAACTTCGAAGCTGAATAATGGCGGCTCAAAGTAATAGTCAAGCAAGAGGACCGCTAGAATCGACGTAAATGACGCCTGCCAGAAACCGAAAAACGACGCTGCGGCCACGACAACCAACAAATAGAGAAGACTGATTGTCAACAGGTTAATCTGGAGGACAAATCCGCCGTAGGTCAGCACAACCAGGACTGCGGCAGCAGCCATGCACTGTGCCAGGGTCCTGAGCCTTCGCCGGAGTTTAGTCGATCCCAAGACAACTGGATTTTCCATCTGACTTGCACCTTACTGGGTCCATTCTCCCGGCGAACTAACTGAAGCTTAGCTGGAATTATATGAAGATGGCATAAAGAATCCGCGTAGATACTCTGGCAAAACAGATGGAGGGCAGGAAGCAGTTGGTCAAGCTCCCTACCCTCCATTTTCCGCAACGCGACCTCTCCGTCACACTGCTGATCCGAAACGTGTTATTCCGCGTTCACAGGCGCATTCGGAGCGGCCAACCGTCCATACTTTGCTTCGAGCGTTTGGGCCTCGGTCGCCTTGTACATGTAGTACTCGTAAAGATTGCGTGCCGAGTCTACAGGCCGTGGATACTTCGCAAGGATGCCTGTGACGTTCTGGCTCCTGCGTTCCCACTCCTTCTTTTCTTCCGTGGCCTGCTGCAGGTAGTCCTTGTGTTGCTTCCCGAAGTAGCTTGCGAGAGCCTGGTATTGCTCTGGCGCGTG
Organism: Acidobacteriaceae bacterium; assembly: GCA_003138365.1. GTDB lineage: Bacteria > Acidobacteriota > Terriglobia > Terriglobales > Acidobacteriaceae > Telmatobacter. The sequence goes on along the minus strand of PLFY01000007.1, from coordinate 4,191 downwards.
TGCGTTGCTCGCCAACTGCTTCAGTTGAGCCTGAGTGTAATGGGCGCCAGTCTCCGTGGAAGTGGCCGTTCCCTGTGCGTTTGCAACACCCGCGAAAGCAAGTGACAGAATGCATGTTGCCAACAGATTCCGAGTCATGAGTATGTTACCTCCCATCTCCAAGTATTGAGGAGAAAACATGAGGGCCGCATGAAGAGAATAGTAGGAATGGAGTTATTTTTTAAAAGCGGTATCATCGCTCCGGAATGCATGATCGGACTCATGGCTTAGTAATACGTTTCTCGCAACGCCCGCGCGTCCCGCACCAAGCCAAGGAACCTGCTCGCCAATTCACGGATGCGATCGTCCTGACGGAAGTGCAAAGCCTCCTTGGGAAACAATTCTCCCCCCAGTCCAATAGCTGTTGCTCCGGCCTGAATGAAGTCGAACGCCGTCAACTGATTCACTCCGCCTGTGGCAATCAACGGGATTTGCGGAAGCGGCACCTTGAGTGCGCGCACGTATTGGATGCCCCCTATATGCCCCGTAGGGAAAATCTTGACAAGATCCGAACCCGCCTTCCAAGCCGCGATGATTTCGGTCGGCGTCAATGCTCCCGGAAGCACCACAACATTTACCTTGTTTGCATAGGCCACGACCTCCGGAACAAATCCCGGACTGGTAAGGAAACTGGCTCCGGCTTCGACGCACAAGCGCGCAGCTTCCTCATCCAATACGGTGCCGGCGCCCACTGCCATATCCGGGTAGCGCTTCGCCAGGTCGTCGATCACCTCCAGCGCGCCAGGCGTGGTCAACGTGATCTCGACAACGGGGATTCCTGCCGAGTAGACAGTCTCTGCCGCGAATCGCGCCAGCTCCCGCGACGTCACGCGCACGGAAGGAAGAATGCCAGATTCCTCGATGCGAGCTCGAGCTTCGTGTCTCTTCATTGATTCGACCTCTTCGCAGCAGTATTGGAAAATGCCAGACCACTGGCGCAGTTGACTTGAGCCACGTCAATCATTGGATTACTTCATGTCNNGTCATTGAACACCTCGTGCCCTACGGCAAGGTTCATTTGGCCTTCAGCCGTCATATATGCGCCGATCAGCTGCAGATACGCCAGTTGAACGACCCGATAGTCGCTCTGCGCATTGAGAAAGTCCATCAAAGATGCCCCTCCGTGCTCATAAGAGAAAGTTACAGTGTCGCGCACATAAAGTGATTGATCGAGGTATTGCACCTTGTACGGCTTGATAAGCGCTATATTGGTGCGCACCAATTCGTAGGCATCGTCCACGTCGCTGAAGACCTGCGCCTTCGCCGCCTCGGCGGCGTCCTGGCTTCTGTCGATGTCGATCAGCGTGCGCTTCTTCTCGCCCTGGTTCTTGTCGAAGATTCGCAGTGGGATGCTGACGCTTAGGCCGAGAGTCTGGGGGCCGTTGGGGTTATTGGTCGAGGAGTTGTAGGTGTACCACGCGCCGAAAGTAGGATCTGTGGAACCGTTGGAGATGGCCAGCTTGTGATTGGTCTGCGATTGCTCGATGGTCTGGATCGCGGCCCGCAGATCCGGCCTGTTGTCCAGCGCAACCTGGTGATAATCGCCAAGCGGCTGGAGTTCCGGGCCCAGGTCAAAGAGTCCAGTCACGTCGAACTGGTCGACCGGCGTACGGTCGTCGAGCAGCAGCAGGAGGGCAATTTTCTGGGTCCGCAAATTGACGATTGCGGTCTCGATTTCAGACTCGTATTGCACGCGCTGAAGCTCGATCCGGGCCAGGTCGATCTTGGCAAGGTCGCCGGCGTTGAAGCGAGCCCGGCTTATCTCGATGATCTTGTCATAGTACTCCAGGTCGGCCTTGGCCAACTGCAGCACCGCCTTTGCCTGGAGAGTTTGCACAAAGGCCGAGCGCAGGCCGAAGAGCAGGTTGATTTCGAGGTCCACGTGCTGGGACTGGGTAATCTGCGTGCCTTCTTTGGCGCTCTGCAAGCGCAGTTCGCGCTTGTGCTCGCGCTCGTGCAGGTAACTGAAGTTGGGCTGTCCGGTTGTACCCCGCGTTGGAGTCCAGGTATTGTTGTGACGAGCAATCTGCGTTCCATCCGCCGCTAGAGTGAACTGCGGATTGGGGCGGAGAAAGGCCGTAATCTCCTCGGCCTTCATCTCCTCCACGTTGGCCGCATCCGCCTTGAGCACCGGATTCGCCGATTCGAATTTAGCCTTCGCCTGTTCCCACGTAAGAGCCTGCTGCGCGTTGGCTGCGATCACTACGAAAGCGAAACTCAGGGCAAAACCGCTCATGCTTCGCGCCAGAAGAGTTATCAGCTTAGACTTCACTTGCCACCTCCGGTCTCGGGAGCTTGTCCCCTTCTCTGGCAATCCAGACATACAACGTGGGCAGAAGGAAGATGCTCAACAGGAGGTCTGACATCAATCCTCCCACAATGACGATGGCAAAGGGACGCTGCGAGTCGGAGCCGATGGCGTGCGACATCGCGGCGGGAAGCAGCCCCAAGGTTGCCACCAGCATCGTCATCATGATGGGGCGAAGCCGCAGGACAGCGCCTTCGATCGCAGCGCCTTCCGGAGTGTAACCTCGGGCTCGAAGCTGATTGATATATTCAAGCATGATGACGCCCGTCTGAACCGAGACGCCGAACAGCGCCAGGAAGCCGACACCGGAAGATACGCTGAAGAATGTGCCGGTCACAAGGAGAGCGAGCAAGCCTCCAACACGAGCCATGGCCACGTTGGCGAGAATCAGCAGCGCCCATTTGAAGGAACGAAACATGGCGTAGAGAATGATGAAGATCAAAAAGACCGTCAGGGGCACGATGAGGAGCAGCCTGCTTTCGGCTCGCTTTTCGCTATCGTNNAAGCGGATGGCCACATAGCGGGAACCGTCTTCCCGGTAAATGTCGTAGGCGTCATCGCGAACCTGGACTTTGGTCAACTGAGCCAGCGAGACGCGCTCTCCCGAGGGAGAGAGCAGTCGAATATTCTGGATAGCCTCCTTGGTATCGCGATACGGTTTCTGATAGCGCACGACTACGTTGTAGACTGCCTCTCCCTGCAACACCTGGCTAACAGGATTACCGCCGATGGCGGTCTGGACGGCATCTTGTATATCGGCCACATTGATGCCGAAGCGCGCAGCGGCCAGGCGGTCAACGGTGAGATCGATATTCGGCTGGCCCGTATCGCGTTGAATTCCCAAATCCTTGACCCCGTCAATTTTGCCCATAACATCTTTGATCTCTTCTCCCTTTTCCTCGAGAACGTCCAAGTCCGGTCCGTATAACTTGGCGCACAGGCCGCCTTTCGTGCCGGTCATCGTTTCATCCACGTTGTCCTCAATAGGCTGGGAGAAATTCCAGAAAGCCCCTGGGTATTTCTCCAGTTCGCGATCCATGGCGGCGATCAGTTCCTCTTTACTCTGATGAAAGACGGGTCGCCATTGGCCCTTGGGCTTCAAGTCGACGAAATATTCCGTGTTGCCGAATCCTCCCGTGTCGGTTCCATCGTCGGGCGCCCCGGCTTGCGAGACGACCTTGGTGACCTCGGGGAACGAGGCGAGGATATAGCGGGAATGCTGGGCGAAGCGCGTGCCTTCCGTCTCGCCTATGCTGTTCGCCATCTCGCCGCGCGCCCAGATGGCGCCCTCGTCCAAGTGGGGCAGAAACTCTGAGCCAATGACGCCGCTGAACGTCAGGAAAAGAGCGACCGCCAACGAAGCCAGGCCAACGCCAACGGTGATCCAGCGATTCTCGATCGCCAACTTCACCGCACCCCGGTACCGATCCTTCAGGAACTCCATCACCGGGTTGCGCCATTCCTTAACACCATGCGGGAATAGCAGGGCNNTAGGCGGTGATGATGATGGCGATGGCGTAAAAGACCGGCCGTTGGACCTCGTGAGCGGCATCGCGGATCATCTCTACCGGCGTCTTCATGCTCATGGTAATGCGGCCCGCTTCCGGCGAAATGTTCTTGCCTTGATGGCTCAAGTGCCTCATGATGTTCTCCATCATGACGACGGCGCCATCCACAACCATTCCGAAGTCGAGCGCGCCAAGTGAAATCAGGTTTGCGGGGATATGGCTCAGGTTGAGAAATATGGATGCGAAAAGCAACGCAAACGGAATGGTGAGCGCAACGATGAAGGCGCCGCGAACATTACCGAGAAAGAGAAACAGGATGATCGTTACCAGGATCAT
>PLFY01000109.1 GCA_003138365.1 Acidobacteriaceae bacterium | reverse complement strand
ACAATCCAAATGCGATTGCCCTGTTCGAGCCGGCCCCCGTCTCATCGACAGCCGCCTGCTTTTGCTATCCTGAGCCTTGGTACGGTCTTGGTCCTGGGATGCGTCCTCGTAACTTGGTATTGATCGCGCTGCTAACCCTCTGCTGCCTCCAACTTGGGGCGCAGACGTTGACCAATGCCGCCAGCGACGCCGGTCTTCCACCCGATCTTCCCGATGACCCCGGCCAGGAAGCCCTGCCCCTCGCTCAGCCCGAGCCCGAACCGGCAACCGGAGTGCCCGTCCACCTCGAGGCCCAGCGCCAGACCAGGGTTGGCGATATCTTGACCCTCACCGGCGACGTCGTCGTCCACTATCGGGACTACGTTCTCCGCGCTGACAAGGCGGTCTACAACCAGTCCACCTCGGAACTGGAGGCGGACGGCCACCTGCAAGTTGCCGGCGGACCCGACGATGTGCTCATCAACGCCTCCCATGGCGACATGCGACTCAACATGCACACCGCGCGCTTTTACAACGTAAACGGCTCCGTCGGAGTCCGCACCGCCGGCCGCACCATCGTCTATTCCACCTCGAACCCCTTCCTCTTCTCGGGAAGAGTTCTGCTGCAAAGCGGCGAGGGCATTTACCGCATCGTCGATGGCACCATGACCAACTGCCGCCTCCCCCGGCCGGATTGGCAGTTGATCTCCCGCTCCATCAACCTTGCCAACGGCAACGCCTCGACATCCAACGCCTTCTTCAAATTCCTCGGCGTGCCTCTTTTTTACCTGCCTTACCTCCGCCACCCGATCGACGAATCGGGGCGCGAGAGCGGTCTGCTCATCCCCGTCCTCAGCAACTCCTCCATCAAGGGCTTCATCGTGGGCGAACAGATCTACTGGGTCATCAACCGAAGCATGGACATGGTGGTCGGCGCCGAGTTCTACAGCAAGCGCGGCTGGGCGCCCAACGGCGACTTCCGCTACAAGGGCCCGGGCATTGACCACCTCGTCGTGCGCTGGAATGCCCTGCTCGACCGGGGCGTGGAACAGCAGGTAGGCGCAACCCTCCCCACGCCTGCCGTTCACTCAGCCGATCTCCTGCCCGGCCCCGTCGGGGATGAGCTGGTCAACCAGGGCGGTGTCGATGTGGTGGCTCAGGGCCGCAAGGATCTGACTCCCAACACCCATGCCGCCGGCGTTGTCGAGTATCTGTCCAGCTACCTCTATCGCCTGGTCTTCAACGACAACTACTCCCAAGCCGTCACTTCCGAGGTGGCAAGCGACGTCTCACTCACCCACCAGAACAATGGATTCATCCCCTCCGTTGTAGCGGACCGCTTCGAGACCTTTGCCAACTCCACCAACGGCGCCGAAGCCAGAATCCTCCACCTGCCCGCCGTCCGCTACGACGTGCTCGACCGGCCATTGTTTACCTCGCCGCTCGATTGGGGCTTCGGATCGTCGCTCAGCTACATGACCCGCTCGGAGCCCCACTTCCACGCCCGCAACGTGGGCCGCATGGACTTCTACCCGCATCTCTCCCTCCCGCTTGCCGCGGGCGGCTGGAGCGTAGTGCCGGAGGTCGCGTTCCGCGACACCTTCTACACCATCAGCCAGATTCCGGACCTGACTGGCGCAAGGAGCGGCACCCCCATCGTCAGCCACGATCCGCTCAACCGCGCCGATTTCGAGGCCTCCGTGGACATTCGCCCGCCGGCCCTCGAACGCGATTTTGTCATCCCCGGCTGGAACCGCCAGTTGCGCCACGTCATCGAGCCGGAATTGACCTACCGCTATGTCGGAGGCATCGGCGCACAGGCTCAGAATGTGCTCCTGGTCGACACCACAGACATTGCCACCAACACCAATGAGGTGGGCTACTCGCTCACCCAGCGCTTCTACCTGCGCCCCAACACCCAGCAGCCTTGCGCCCCTCAAGATGTGCTGCCCTCCGGCGAATGCCCCGCCAAGCCCCGCGAGTGGGCCAGTTGGCAGATTGCCCAGAAGTTCTTCATCGACCCAAACTTCGGCGGCGCCGTCATCCCCAACCGGCGCAACGTCTTCGACTCCACTCTCGACCTCAGCGGCGTGGCCTTCCTCACCGCATCGCGCAACTTCTCGCCCGTCATCTCGCGCCTCCGCTTTGAGGCCATTGACAATCTCCGCATCGAGTGGGATCTGGACTACGACCCCAAGAGCGGACGATTGGAGGCAAACAACCTTTTTGCCGGTTACAGCTGGGGCCGAACCACAGTCGGCCTGGGCCACGCCATGCTCAACGCCGTGGATGAAAACGGCAGCGCCGCTTCCACCATCCAGAGCCAGCAGTTGCAGCCCTTCTTTTCCATCGGCAAGCAGAGCGGCGCCGGCTTCAACCTTGCCGCCAACGCCGGATACGACTTTGTCCTCGGCCAATTGCAATACGCCGGCGTGCAAGCCGTCTATAACTGGAATTGCTGCGGACTCACCGTCGGCTACCGCCGCTTTCAGCTCGGCACCGTCCGCGACGAGACGCAGTACCTCTACAGCTTCACGCTGGCAAACTTCGGCTCCGCCGGCGACATCCGCCGCTCCAACTCCACCTTCCGCGACCCCACGCTGCCGCCCGCCTATTAAGACAGGCCCGGGTACCCGATCTCGGGTTGGGTAAGAATTCCGCTTGCCCCAGGTCTGGATCTGCAGACCTCGGAGTAGGATGTTGGGATCGCGAAGGTTGCAAGCGGCCCAGGCTTCTCTTCTGAGACCTCAGAAACGGCAAACCTCCGCTTGCCTTTCCCTTTCTCCCGCGTCAACTAACAGAGCCCCCGCTGCGGTATCCTTTTCTGAGAGGATTTCAACTTGTCGCGTATTCGTTTATTGCCTGTCTTGCTCGCGCTCTGCATGACCGCGGGCTGCAAGGCCCAAACCACCCCGCCCCAGGCCGCTATGGACTCCGCCACGATCAATCGTCGCGTCGAGATCATGGTCCGCTCGGAATTCAACATTCCGCAGGACTACATCGTCACGCTTGGCGTCCGCAAGCCGAGCCAGATTCCCGGCTATGACTCCCTGCCCATTACGCTCTCCCGCGACACAAAATCCCAGGTGGTCGACTTCCTCATCTCCACCGACGGCCAGACGCTGGCCCGCCTTGAGACCTTCAACCTGGCCAAAGACCCCGTCTTCTCCATCGACGTTGCCGGACGTCCCATCCGCGGCAATCCCGCTGCCAAGGTTACGGTCATCAACTTCGACGATCTGGAATGCCCCTACTGCGCGCGCATGCACGAATCGCTGTTTCCCTCCACCCTCGACCGCTACAAAGACAAGGTACGCTTCATCTACAAAGACAACCCCCTCACCGAGCTGCACCCCTGGGCCATGCACGCCGCGGTGGACGCCAACTGCCTGGGCGCCCAGAGCGGCCAGGTCTATTGGACCTATGTGGATTATCTCCACTCCCACGGCCAGGACATCAGCGGCGAAGACCGCAATCCGGCAAAGAGCTTCGATGCGCTCAATCGCATTGCCCGCCAGGAGGCCACCCTGGCCAAACTCGACCTCGTCAAGTTGGACGGCTGCCTTGCCGCGCAGGACGAGACCCAGGTGCGCGCCTCAGCCCGCGAAGCGGAGGCGCTGAAGATTGATGGTGCGCCCGCCGTCTTTGTCGACGGCGAGCGCATCGATGGCGCACAGCCCGAAGAGCTGGTTTGGAAGGTGATCGACCGCGCCCTGCGCGCCGACGGCATCGATCCTCCCGCCCCTCCTGTTCCTCCTGCCCCTCCGCACCCCGCCCCGGCTCCAAACATGCAGGCAAAACCTGCCGGAGGCGGCAAATAGACTTTCGCACGGCTATCGCCGCACCGGCTTGTGGATTTATCCTTGAATCCTGGGGCCTGTGCGGCCCCAGAGGAGACACCAGGTTGCAAGTTGAATCGTTATTCCCGTCCCGTTCTCGTTGCGCCGTCCTCATTCTCTGTAGCGGAGCCCTTTTGGCAACTGTGGCCGGATGCCACCGCCCGCCCGCTCCAGACGTGGTAGCCACCGTGAACGGCAAGGATATTCTGCGCGCGGACCTGGAGCGGTATTACAAAGCCAGCCTCGAAGACAACCCGCAGCAACCCTCCGCTGAACAGGCAGACATTGTCCGGCTCAATATCCTGAAGCAGATGATCGACGACGAGATTCTGCAGCAGCGCGCCGCCAAGCTCAATCTTGCCGCCTCCGATGAGGACGTAAACGCCAAGCTGACAGAGATCAAGGCCCCCTACACGCAAGAGGAGTTCGACAAGCAACTGAAGCAGCGCAATATGTCCGTCGAGGACTTCAAGCGCGACCTGCGCCGGTCTTTGACCAATACCAAGCTGCTCAACAAGGAGATCGAGTCCAGAATCAACATCACCGACGCGGAGATCTCCAGCTATTATGCCGCCCACAAGGCCGATTTCAACTTGGTGGAGCCTCGTTACGGCCTGGCGCGAATCATGGTCACCGGCGCTCCCAACCCGCAGACCAGCAACCTGCAAAACAACAAGGCCTCCGGCGACGCCGACGCGAAGAAGAAGATCCAGACCCTGCGCAACCGATTGGACAGCGGCGAGGACTTCAGCACCCTGGCCATGCAATTCTCAGAGGATAATACCGCCGCAAATGGCGGCGACATGGGATTTGTGCTTGAATCGTCGTTGCGCACCGATCCGGAAGCCTACGGCGCGATCAGCAAGCTCAAACCTGGCCAGTACACGGATGTTCTTCCCATCACCGACCCTTCCTCGCACCGGATTATGGGTTATGCCATTTATAAGCTGATCTCCAGGGAGCCCGCGGGGCAGCGCGAATTGAACGATCCGCGCGTACAGCAACTCATCCGCCAAGGCCTCCGTGATGGTCACGCGCAATTGCTCAAGAACGCCTACTTCGAAAAGCTCCACGACGAGGCCAGCGTACACAACTACTTTGCCGACCAAATACTCAAGGAAGGCGCGAATTAAAGCGCACCAGGCGATTCGCCTCGAATCATCGCCTGATCGCCTGATAGCCAATCCCGGCCGGCCCCGTTCCCTGTTCAGATCTTCTCCCCCGCTCATTGCCGAAAATAAGCCTGCGCAGGCGCACAATTGAAATGAAGAGGTAGAGCGGGGCGGGCGGTTGCCTCCGGCGGTCGAAGCTCCATTCGCCGAACCAAGCTCGCCGGAACGAGATTGATTTTCATCGACTGCAACTAGGTCTCTGACCGGATGAAATGGTGCTATGAGGGGTGCGAGCGCGGGCTGGGAAGCCCACGCTACAGCCGGCCAGGAGGCTGAT
>PLFY01000221.1 GCA_003138365.1 Acidobacteriaceae bacterium | reverse complement strand
AATCCCTCCCTCTCCGCCATACAATATTGCATCCCATTGATTCCATTGACAAACTATAGATAATAGGAACCTTATTTGTATTTCGTCTTGACCGCATTGTCCAGATTTTCCGTCCCATTCGGTCCCTGGGACGCTTTTTGCATGACAATGGGCGGGATGCATGACAACGGCGCTAGCATGAGAACTCGAAGGCCCCCGAGACGAGCAATGGCTGGCACTGCCAGTTCCTGGAGCCGATCTTAAGGCTTCCCCTGCCCAAGAAACTGTGCTTCATTTCCCTGGGCTTAGTGATCGAGCTTCGAGAGCGGGGCGGCGGTCTGTCCAACCTGGAGAGCCGGCAGGCGCTGAACCAGACGATCGAGATTGGCAGAGGCGGGGTATTCCTGAGCTTGACTGAGGAGCAGTACACCAATGATGTCCTCCCACTTCAATGCCACCAGTTCACTGACACGCAAGCGCAAACGTCCGGCGCTTTCTTTTTGGGTGATGCACCATACGAGCGGGATTGAACGTCACCTTGCCATTGCGGTTCCCGTCGCGGTTGCAGAGCGAGATGAAGGTTTTGTACCTTTTGGCCGTTCCGGCCGTCTTGCAGTGGTCTCGAAGCCAACGCTCAAGCTCCTGGGGCGTTAGCTCCGATGCCGCTCTGTCTCCAAGAGCCTTCCGGACTATCGCGGCCTTTGAAACGTAATTCCTCTTGTCTTTGTGGTGTTCGACGAACTCCAAGGTGTCGTCGATCAGATCACCCGGCAAGAAGAGACTCGGGAAGGCCTGTCTTTACATCCAACTCGCCATCCTCGATCCGGCTGAAGAGAAACTCAATCGGATTGGGGATGGGACGGCCCATTAAATATCCCTGGACTTCGTTAGCTCCAAGGACCCTGATGAGTTCCAATTGGTCGGGCTTCTCGACGCCTTCGACGATCACCCGCATCCCGATATTGTGGGCCAATGCGACCAGTGTGCGAATCATGGATTCGCTCTCCGGCTGAGAGCCGAGGTTCCTCACAAACGACTTGTCTATCTTGAGGGCATGGAAAGGCAACGATGGCAGGTAGTTCAGGTTGGAATACCCGGTGCCGAAATCGTCGATGGCCATGGTGATACCCAATCCCAGAAAACGCTCCATGGTCTGAGCCACGTTCCGCGATCCGTCGGCCATCACTGACTCGGTAAGTTCGACTTGAAGAAGCTCAGGCCGGAGGCCGGTCTGCTCCAGAATTGAAGTGACCTCCTCCAAGAACCCCTCGCTCCGAAATTGAATAGAGGAGACGTTTACGGCTACTTGGACAGGGTAGGGCGCTGCGCTCTGCCAGCGGACCGCTTCTTTGCATGCCTGCTTCATGATGTAAGCACCCAGCGATGCAATCAATCCGCTCTCTTCCGCGATGGGAATGAATTTGATTGGCGGGATCTGTCCAAGGGTTGGATGAAACCATCGGGCCAGCGCTTCGAAACGAACGAGGCGGCCAGTGGCCAGTTCGAATTCCGGCTGATAGTGGACTGAAATCTCATTACGCGCGATGGCTCCTCGCAACTGGTTCTCCAGGTTCAGCCGCTCATTCACGAGGAAACCGATTTGAGAAGTAAAGTGCACGATGCGGTTCTTGCCCTCGCGTTTGGCAGCATACATGGCACTATCTGCCTCTCGTATCAGCTCCTCGGGCTCAACTCCGTTATCGGGAAACATGCTGATGCCAATGCTCGCGCCGATGGAAAGATCGTGTCCCTTCACACGAAATGGAACTGAGATCGCATCGAGCAAGTCTCTGGCCACGATTGACGCCTGTTTGTTGGCCGGCAAATCGTCAAGAATGACAATGAACTCATCCCCGCCCACGCGCGCCAGAACATCAGATTCGCGAACGCGCGATCGTAAGCTGGCGGATATCTGCACCAGAAGTTCGTCTCCGACGGGATGTCCGAGACTGTCGTTGACGAGCTTGAATCCATCCAGATCGATGTAGAGCAGCGCCATGATGCCACAATTTCTTTTTGCCTTGGCTAAGAGGAAGGAGAGCCTGTCCAGCAGGAGTCTGCGATTCGGCAGCCCCGTCAAAGGATCGTTGAGCGACTCGTACACCGCCGCATCCTTTGCTCTCTTCAACTCCGCCTCATTCTCACGCAGCCGGGTCACATCGATGGCGGTCGACTCGTATATTATTTCCTCGCCAACGTGCACCTGCGCGATGTTCTTTAGCAAATGAACTGGGGAGCCGTCAGAGCGGCGCAACTGCGCTTCGCCGTTGCGGAATTCAACCTGTGGAAGAGCACCGCACAATTCCTCACGGTGCATGGGGTCAACCTGGAAATCCCAATAGGAGCGTCCGATCACTTGTTCGCGCGCCTCGAACCCGAGCATCCTGGCAAACGCAAGATTGCAGTCGACGATGGCGCCGTCGGGCCGCCAACTGAAGACCGCCGCCAGGTTGCGCTCAAAAAGCCGCCGGTACTTGGTCTCCAATTTGAGTTCGTTCTCAAGCTGCGATTGAATGATCCCTGTTTGCTTGCGTACGGTTCGCTTCAAACGTGCGATCCAAATGAGCGCCGCGGCCACGCACAGGCCCATGACACCCAAGATACTCAGTACGCGCCATAAATTCAGCCAGCTATTGCCTTCAAGGACGACGATATCTGCCGGCGAAGCAATGAGAACCACCAGGGACTCGGGCAATTCCTGCGTCCCATTGCGAATTACAGCGACACCGGTTACCTCGAGCACGGAGTTGCGCGAGAGGCTCACAATCTCGCGCGTGGAATCGTTGCGCAACAAGGTGGCGCTGAAGCGCTGCTCTCCGTCTTCAAGCTGGTAGACGTAGCCCGTAGCGTTGACGTTCTGATTGATGAGGCGCGCCTTCAATCGCACCCGCCTTCCGTTCAGCGAGCGCTGGAACACCTCGGCTGCGGTCAATTGAAGAGGAACGGCATCTTTTGCACTCGATTGGCCTGAAGCCTCGTGTACCAAGGCATCTGACAGCGAAAGACCGAAATCTCCCCGGCTCGGGAACCCAACGACGTCCACCGTGGTACCAACATCCACGGCAATCGTCTTTCCGGTCGCAGCGAACAGCGCTCCCGTGGCGTCCTGCACAAAGAACTGGCCGGGAGACGCCCAGGTTACTGTGCCGCGGACATGGACCTGGCGGACAAATCGCCGGTCCGCTTCCGAGGCGCGCAGACTGCCGATCGGCAAGGGCGCTGTCGAGAATGAATCCGTGACGGAAGGCTCCTCCACCTTGATATCGTCCAGGCTGTTTACAAAGAGCTGCGCCGCTACCCGCTTGCCCCCTCCATCGAGATGAATGCCGCTCACGCCTCTGACCCGCACCGTAGCGCCTATCAGGCGTTGCGCCGCGGGACTGTCCTTCCGCGGAACAATCAGCCACGCCAGCGTCTTTCCGTCGAAGATGCGGAAACAGACACGGGTCCAGTTCTCGTCGCAGGGGTGAAGAACGCCCTCGGTTACCACCCAACTGCTGTCCGCAACGCCGGCGTCTAATTCCGCAACACTCTTCTGATACGGAGTAGGGGGCGCGCTCCCCCCCAGGACCAGGATCTTTGCCTGGGAGACGATCGGGCCAACATCTCCCGCTCCCGTGACCGCCTTGATGCGAATCCGGGCGCCAAGGGGATATACGGTGCTGGAGCCGTGGACGTTGATGTAGATTGAGCCGGTCCGATCCTGAATAAACAACAGGCCCCACTCCGGATCGGAGTACGTCACGGCGCCTTCCAACTCAACCGGAAATGCCTGCTTGGCCTCGACGTTGCTCAGCCCGTGAATCTCTTGCACGGTGCGCAATGGACGCCTGGACGCAGACGGATAAAGAGCCGGCGAAAAGGCGAGGCAAGGACAAAGTACCAGCATCAGAGTGAAGCGCTGTGAAATGCTATGTAGCATCCTCTTCCCCTGCATATCGGCAATCACTTTCTGGAGTTCAAAGTACCCGTCTGCGCGCGGCACGATTTGCCTGCGAGAGTCAGGTACCCTATATCGGCAATCGGCTCGCTCTGTTCTAGTGGTGTTCCCTCGTTGCGTTTTCTCAACAGGTTGTTCCGGTCCGAAGTGGCTAGGATGACCGGCCAGGCGCCAAACACCCGGCCATTGGCGAATCGGGCGCTTATGGCGTAACTGCGGCGAAAATCGCGAGTCCAATACAGTGTGCAATACTTGGGGCGTTCCGGAGGTTCTACATGCTGCTAGCCAGTTGCAGGCTTGGAAACAGATCGAGCAGCGCCCTTTGCTGCTTCGGGTTGGCCCTCTGCTCGCTTTGCATGACGATGGAAATGCCGGCGCAGCAAAGCACGCCAACGTTACAGGATCGTAGCCAGCAGGCATCGACGCTTTCGATCACCACGCGAGAGGTCCTGCTCGATGTTGTAGTGACTGACCGCTCCGGCAACGCTGTCCCCGGCCTGACGGCCTCCGACTTCAGTGTGACCGAGGAGGGCGGCCCGCAGCGCCTGACTCACCTTGAGGAACATCATCCAATGAGCGCGGAGGATCTGGCCCGCCTCAAAGCCGCACCTGCCCTGCCGCCCAACACCTTTACAAACTTCACGCCGGTGCAAAACTCGAATGCATTGACGGTGCTCCTCCTCGATGCGCTCGATACCCGGCTTCAGGCGCAAATGGAATTGCGTACCCAGCTCATCGATGCCCTCAAGCACCTGCAGCCGGGGACGCCGGTCGCCATCTTCCAGATCGATACGGAGATGCGCTTGATCCAGGGATTTACCTCCGATCCCCAGGTGCTGGTGGAGGCGGCAAATAGCAAGCGTGACAGACCATCCCTGCGGCGGCCGGCGCCCGGAACGCCGGACGAGTATCGCTACTCCCAATTCGGCATCCTGCGCAGCGGTTTTCAGTTGATGGGGCACTACCTGTCCGGGTTTCCAGGGCGCAAGAACCTCATCTGGTTGACCGGCGCAATTCCCCAGTCGGACTACATCGACCCTCTGGGCGGTTCTTTCGGGGCGGCGTTTCGGGACGACGTCACCATCCTCGGAGACAATCCCGAAGACCTGACCGACGCGCTGACCTTGAGCCGGGTTGCCGTCTATCCGATCGACGCGCGCGGCCTGATGACCCCGCCGCAATTCGAAGCGGGCAATCGTCGAGGGCCGTCGCCCAACGCCAACCTTAACTTTGAGTCAGCGCAGGCCTCGCAGCAAATTCAACTCGACATGATCGCGAAGGCTACCGGCGGCAAGGCCTACTACAATTCCAACGCCTTGAAAAAAGAGATCGCCGGGATCGTCGACAACGGCTCGAACTACTACACGCTGGCCTATGCCACTTCCAACACGACCTGGGATGGCCGCTTCCGGCATATCAAGGTGACGGTTGACCGGCCCGGCCTGCGCGTGCAGTACCGGCAGGGCTACTTCGCCATTGACCGCGCCCAGCTTGAGCAGCGCCTGCTGGCCGCCAAACAAAAGGAGGAGAAGGCGGAAGCCGCTACCAATTCCCTCGCCAAGGAAGGCTCCGCAACCGGCGATTCGACGCCCGAGAATGCTGTCGCGGTCGCGGAGCATTCCTGGACAGGCTTTGAGGCTGCGATGCAGCTTGGCGCAATCGCGCCGGCGGAGGTGGTCCTTACCGCCAGCCTGGCAATGGGAGACAAAGTTGTGAAGCTTGACCGGGGGGCGCGGCTGCCGGCCGACAACTACCTGGAAGCGGATTACAAGGAGAAGCCCTTCCGCATCCTCGTCGTGCAGATTCATGCCGATGCCCAGGCCCTCCATTTGAGTCGAACACCGGACGGCGCGCGCCAGGGGACAGTTGAGACGATCACCATCGTCTATGACGAGACCGGCGATAGGGTCAACTCGCTCACCACTTCGGCGGTCCTGAACCTGAGCGATGCGCAATACCGCAAGCTGCTGGCGGACGGCATGCGCGTGCGTCAGGAGATCGCGGTGCCGGTAAAAGGCAATTACTTTCTCCGCGTTGGGGTTCACGATCTGGAGAGTGACCGCATCGGCGCGCTTGAAATTCCGGTCGATCAGGTCCGAGCCGGAGTGTCTGGACAGGGTCTCCTGCAACCTTGAGAAAGAACTGCGCCAACCAGGCGTCGGTGCAGGCTGATGGACGGCGATCCTTCTTGGCTACCGCTCTCGTTCACTATACGGCCGCGGCGGTTACTCAAGCACATCGCCGGCACGCAGGCTGCGCACGGGAACCTGCAGCAGCTTCAGGTCAGAATAGAGAGGCGCCTGCTGGGACACGGGGGCGGGCATTTCCATGCCGTCGGTGGCAGGAGTCTCGGTGGATGTTCCGTCAGGATGATGCGCCACCAGGGACTCGAGTTTTGTGACCTCAGTCGCGGATGTAAAAGGGAAAGAAAGGACACTGAACTGACGTGCGCCTGCTTCGGTCTGCATCCTCACGCGGACGAACGTGTTCCTCTCACCCGTGCCGTCGTGGTTGTACTTGTAAGTGGCTTCGTAGCGCTCAATGATGAGGGCCTCGTTGGCATAGGAGGCTTGCGCGGGGCCCGGGGGTGGAACGGATTGGCCAGCGACAGTTGGGGCGAATGCGCAACAGACTGACACGAAGGCGAGCGCAGAAAGACGGAAAACTCTGGCAAAGCTCAAACAAACGAGGGTTCTCATAGGATCAACGAGATTGGAGGAAGCATATCACGGGGATTGAACCGGAGCGATTACTCCCTTGGAACTGTGCTTTGGAGTGCATGTGAGCTGATCGGGTGCGTCCAGACTTGAAACTTGGAATGCCCGCAAGAAGGCGCAGATGGCGCACGGCGCTTGTCCTGCTTGTGCAGCCCGCGGTTTTCAGCGGCGGCGTAGCTGCTTGCGGCGGTCCGGGTGGATCCTCCAATTGCAACGCCATCCTTGCCGGCACAACGGCAGGAACCTACACCGTGAGGGTAACCGGGATGTCCGGCGGACTGGCCGAAACAGGCACTGTTACCCTCACAGCGCAGTAGTTCGGTTCGAGAGGCCGTTGCCTAAGTTTTTTCATCGTCGCCGCCATGCCGGCACTACTCCGGTCTCGGTGAGTGACTCGATAACGGTGCTTAAGTGGACACTGTTCCTCGCCAAAGGAGAGGGGGAAGTTCGTTGCTATCCCAGATGCGAGAATCCGGACCTCCGCACCATTGAAATAGATCTGCCAGTGGGGACTCCGGACGCGAGGCGCCCATTTTCGTGCTGAAGGTTACCTGGGATTTCAACCACCCGCGCATTCAGCTCTCAGCGGTTGGTGCGCGTACAATGGCGCCAATGATCTTCCAGAGAGTTGCAATGCTTCGATTTCGCAAGCCTGCCATCATCGTCTTTTGCGCCGGCGTGGTTTGCCTCGGCCTGTCCGCTTGGCTCGTCGCCGCGAAAGTCATCGCCGCGAATTCAATGCGCAACTATGACCATCAATCCGCGCCAGAATTTCTTTTTGAACGGCGGCCATTTCCATTCCAATGTACCGACCGGCCGCAGCCCTTGCCGCCGGGAGAGCACTCCTGGATTGGTTCGCCCAATTTGGCGCCGTACGCCCGGACCAGGGTCGAGACCCTGGACCTTCCGCTCGCACAGGTTCCCGCGCTCACCATAGCGTCCGAGCCGACGAGCTTCCTCCGCATCGCCGGGGCAAGTCAAGATGTTTGGGAGCTGCATTTCTGCGCTATTGGAGAAGGCGACAGCGAGCCGGAAGCTCGCCAATTTCTCGATCAGGTTTCGATGAACCAAACCGGCAGCCTCATCAGCATCAATGCCCCACATCCCGGAAGAACCGGCAACCGCGGCGATCTGCTTGCACAGGTCCCCCAGGACGCGCCGCTGACAATACATGCAATCGGCGCAGTCGAACTCCGGAACATGAGCGGCCCGGTGCGGATCTCAGCTGTCGGTGGACGCGCAACCATTCTAAACACCACAGGCACAGTCGATGCCGAGGGAGAGGTCGTCGATTTCGCCGGTGCGCGTGGGCATGTAATGCTCACCTCTTACTCGGAGATCGATTTGAAGCTAACCGGCCCCAGGTTCCTGGGTAACCTCTCCGCCTATGCACAACGGGAGGTGCGGGTCCTCGTCCCTCACGGATTTGAATCGCCGATCGAGGTCATGGTGGACCGTAAAAAGGATCTTATCTGCCGGGCGGACTTCTGTTCCCAGATGAAGCAGGAGAGTGACAACGGTGCATACCTCTTCAAATATGACGGCAGCGGAGAGGCTGCGTCGGATCATGTTTGGTTCCGATCCGATCATTCGACAGTCGTCATTGACAATTGGCGTCCGGGTCCGTTGATTCGACGGTAATCATTCACAACAGGAGGTGGAGCGGCTCTCCGGGTTCTCTTGGCACATTCCGGATGTATCACCGGCAAACCGGACATTGACCTGAAAACTTGGTTTTGTCCGGATCGGCGACCAAACAACCAGGGCCCGGACTTCCACCTGAAGAGTCCTTCCTATGGCGATGCTGACGGACGCCACCGCTCGTTGCATCGGTGAAGCGCCTATTGTGAGCGGCAATTCCGCAGGCAAAGAACGCGACGCCGAATTTGGAAATGACTACTTCAATGACTCGTCTTCCTCTCACAAGTGTCCCAGGCACGGAACGTCTGAATGATTTTTCACGTAACCATCCTCAGGTGAATTAATAATCGTTCAGTTGAAGCGTCATCTGTATGAACAGTTCAGAAGGTGTTCCAGTGGCCGCATGCACCGCAATATTGCCCTTAACCGCGCTGTCCCAGTTATTCGGAGAGCATCACAGGCGGGTGCTCGCGGCGGCCTATCGCATCACCGGCAGCATGGCCGATGCGGAAGACGTGACGCAGGCCGTGTTTCTGCGGCTGGCAAGCGCGGATGGGCCGGTGACGAATGCCAGCAGCTATCTATACAGAGCGGCCATCAATGGAGCGCTCGACGTGTTGAGGCAGCGGAAGGCCGCCCAGACCGAGCCGCTGGAATATGCCGCGCATGTAGCGGCGGCAGGGCCGGGCAGTTCGCCGGAGACCGCAGCGTCGAGCAGGCAGCTTGGCGCGCTGTTGCGGATTGCAATCGGCGAATTGCCTCCGCGGGCGGCCGAAATGTTCATCCTGCGCTACGTTGAAGAGCACGGGAATCGGGAGATCGCGGCGTTGATGGGCACGTCGCAGGCAGTTGTGGCTGTGACGCTGTTTAACGCGCGGTCGAGATTGAAGAAGCGACTTTCGGAATTTGAGCGGGGAATACGATGAACAGAGATGAAATGCTTTTGAGAAACGCAGTGCAGGCGCTTCAGGCCAACGAGCCGGAAGCTGAGCAGATGGCAGCTTCTGCCCGGCGCGTGGCCGGCAGGCTGGGGATCGACATCGTGAACGAGTCAACAGTCGACGCCATCGCGAGCTGCGACGACGTGCAGCGTCTGTTCGGTCCGTATCGGGCGGGCACGCTGCCGCCTGCGCGCGCGCTTCTGATTCAGGCCCACCTGCGCGACTGCAGCGGCTGCCGGCGCCAATTCAAGGGCGGGTCCGGTACGGTTCTGGATTGGTCCGCTCCCAAGCCGCGTCGCGTAATTGCCTGGCATCCACAGACCGCCGCATGGGCGCTGGCTTCCGCCGCCGCACTTCTGGTCGCATCTCTTTTTGTCTACAAGGCCTATTGGCAGGTTCCGCCCGGAGTACGCGCCGAGGTGCAATCGATCGACGGGACAGCCTATCGAATCTCCGATAAGGGCGATCACCAACTTTCTCCAGGGGAGATGTTAGGCGAGGGCGAAACCCTGAGAACCAGCGGAGGGGGACATGCCGTCCTGCGGCTCACGGATGGATCGACGGTTGAGGTGAACGAGCGGAGTGTTGTGGCCGTGGGTGCGCAGGGGCACAATATGACGGTCGCGCTCGAAAACGGCGCCGTGATTGTGCAGGCCGCTAAGCGCACGTCGGGCCACTTGTATGTGAAGACTCACGATTGCCGGGTAGCGGTCACAGGGACCGTGTTCTCAGTGAACGCCGGCCTGAAGGGCTCGCGTGTGGCAGTGCTTGAGGGCTCGGTGCACGTGTTGCACGCAGGGTTGGACACGCTGACAACGGCGGGA
>PLFY01000048.1 GCA_003138365.1 Acidobacteriaceae bacterium | reverse complement strand
GCTGGCGGCGGTGCTGCTGGTGCTGTTTCTGTCGCTGGCCGGCATTCCGCCACTGGTCGGCTTCTGGGCAAAGTTCAATCTGTTTGCCGCAGTTCTTGGCGTTTCAGCGGGGCCGGTTCCGTTTGCGCTTGTTGCTTTGGCAGTCGCGCTCAGCGCGGTTTCGCTCTATTACTATCTGCAGGTGCTCAAGCGCGCCTATGTTATGCCAGCCGTGGATGAGACTCCGATCAAGGCTCATCCGGTTACGCTGGCCGTGTTGGTGGCGATCGCGGCGGCAGTGGTGCTGCTGGGCTGCTTCCCGGCGCTTCTGCAAGGGTGGATTAGCAGCGCCTATATGATGAGGTAGTTAGCCTGCGCGGACAGGCTTTGGCTGACCATGATGTGCCGCCTCAGGCGGCTTCCATAATCATCAAAGACATATTTATGCGGTCCAAGCGAGTATTGAACCCAGAAGGCTTTTGTGATCAACCATCCGATGTCTGGATCATTGCATCGAGTGACGACTGGTTACCGCAGAGCCCGATCATCTTTCCGGGTCCAGAATCGCACAGCATTCCGGAAGCGAGCTGGCCCCATGCTTCAGAGTTGGCCCACGAGCGGTACAATTCGAGCCAATCAGTGCTGAACAGGAAAACTGCAATGACAGTGAAGCTGAGACTGGATCGCCGGGATTTCCTTAAACAGGCGGCTGGAGCTGTGGGTGCGGTAACGCTGGCGGAGCACACGCCCGCGCAGGACTCGGGGAAAGAGTCTCACGCGAAGGAAGAGCGGATTCAGAGTGACGAGTACCAGAGTTATCCGCGCCGCTTCCACGGAAGGCAACTGCGCATGATCTCGTTTCCGCTTGGGGGTGTTTGCGCAGGGGGCATTGGGCTCGGCGGGCGCGGACAACTGGTGGACTGGGAGATCTTCAACCGGCCGAACAAGGGATTCCGGCCTGCGTATGCGTTTCCGTCCATATGGGCGCGAAAGGGAAGCGGGAAGCCGGTGGCGCGGGTGCTTGAGTCGCGCATTCTTTCGCCCTTTGAGGGCCAGGATGGGCTGGGCTCAAACAATGTGCCAGGGCTGAGCCGGCTAGAGTCGGCAACGTTTACAGGAGAGTATCCGCTGGCGCATATCGATTTTCAAGACGGTGCGCTGCCGGTGAAAGTCGAACTGGATGCGTTTTCACCCTTTATCCCGCACGAGCCGGACGACTCGGGATTGCCGGTAGCAGTTCTGCGCTACCGAGTCACCAACCCCGGCCCAGCCACAGTTGCGATGGGAATTGCTTTCTCGATCGAAAATCCCGTGAACGCGAAGGCAGACCACGGCGACGCCGCGAGACGGAAGGCGAATGAGGGACGGCGGAACGAGTACCGGGCCGGGAACGGAGTTGCTGGGCTGGTGATGAGCAATCTCTCGCTTGCGCCGGACGATCCCATGGCGGGCGAGTTTGTGCTGGCTGCAACCCTCGATGGGGGCGCTGAAGTTTCACACTGGGAAGGGTGGCCAGCGGGCCGCTGGTGGAACGCTCCACTTCATTTCTGGGACCAGTTTTCCAAGGCCGGCGACCTGGGAGTGCAACCGGAACCGCACAATTCAGTGGGAGTGCTGTGCCTGAAAAGGACCATCCCTCCTGGGCATACGGAGAGCTTTGAGTTTTTGCTGGGATGGCGGTTTCCCAATCGTACACCGGACTGGATCGGGTGGGCGGCGCCGGAGGGCGAAGGCAAGACAATCATCGGCAACTCCTATGCGGCCCGGTTCAGGGACGCATGGCAGGCTGTGACCTATACCGCGGCACATTTGGAAGACCTGGAAACGCGCACCCGCATGTTCGCGAAGGCATTGCGCGACAGCACGCTGCCTGCGGCGGTGAAGGAGGCGGCCAGCGCTAACCTCTCCACGCTGGCGACAACAACGTGTTTCCGCACCGCGGATGGTGAGTTTCACGCATTTGAGGGCAGCGACGATTCGCAGGGATGCTGTTTTGGCAACTGTACGCATGTCTGGAATTACGAGACGGCAACGGCGTTTCTTTTTCCCTCGTTTGCCCGGTCATTGCGGCGGAGCGCCTTCGGCTATTCGATGGACGATGCGGGCGCGATTCATTTCAGGCAGTTGCTGCCGGAGGGCAAGGCGCGTTCAGGATTCGCCGCCGCGGATGGACAGATGGGACAGATTATCCACGCATGGCTTGATTGGAAGATCTCGGGCGATGAAGCGCTGCTGCGCAGCACCTGGCCGCGCGCGAAAAAGGCGCTCGAGTTTGCATGGGTTCCGGGCGGATGGGACGGCAACCGGGATGGCGTGATGGAAGGTGTGCAACATAACACTTACGATGTGGAGTTTTACGGTCCCAACCCGATGTGCGGGATCTATTATCTGGGCGCATTGCGGGCCGGCGAGGAAATGGCGCGCGCGGCCGGCGATGCGGCATCCGCCGAGACGTATATGAGGCTCTTCGAGCAGGGAAGCCGGTGGATCGACGCCAATCTCTTCAATGGCGAGTTTTACATTCAGAAGGTTCGCGGCTTTCGCAAGGATGAGATTGCCCCCAACCTGCGCAGCGACATGGGTTCAGAGAACACGGAGACTCCGGAGTACCAGGTTGGCGGGGGATGTCTGGCAGACCAACTGATCGGTCAATACCTGGCGGAGGTGGGAGGAATGGGCCCCCTGGTCTCCCCGGAAAACATCCGAAGGACGCTTCGCTCAATTTATAGGTACAACTACAAGCCAACCCTGAAGGATCACGATAATGTGGAGCGGACCTATGCGCTCAACGAAGAGGCGGCGGTCGTGGTCTGCGATTACGGCAAGGCGGAACGTCCGCACATTCCGTTTCCATATTATGCGGAGGCATGGACAGGGCAGGAGTACCTGGTGGCCGCGCTGATGATGAATTGGGGCATGGCGAAAGAAGGCGTGGAGTGCGTGGAGAATATCCGCGCCCGCTATGACGGAGAGAAGCGCAATCCATGGGACGAGCCAGAGTGCGGCCACCACTATGCGCGCGCCATGTCGTCGTGGTCCACCGTCATGGCGCTGAGCGGCTTTCTCTATGACGGGGCCAAGGCAGCCGTTCTAGCAGTGCCGAGAATCCCCAGGGACGACTTCCAATGCTTCTGGTCGACGGGGACAGGGTGGGGCACATTTTCACTTTTCCGCCAGAACGATCGCACGCAGTTTGCTCTCAAAGTGCTCGCGGGAACGCTCGCTTGCCGTTCCATCGAGATTGCTGCGATGGGCAAGACAGCTTCGGCCGAAGTTGGCGGAAGGGCGATGGAGAATCACGTAGCCCGGCACGAAGGCCGGATGGTCATAACACTTGATGAAACGGTTCGCCTGGTCGCCAAAGACGAGATTCGGATTGCGGTGCTCGGTAGTGTTTGATTGAGCGCAGGGCAGAAAACCTGCCATTGAGCAACAAAAGGCCCCCAGCCGAAGCTGGGGGCTCTTTGTTGTTGCTTTTTGCGCTGAAGGCGCGTCTGCCTGGAAGGCAAATCCTAGTACATGCCGTCCATGCCGCCGCCGCCGTGGCCGCCGCCGGCCGGAGCACCCTTGGGCTCCGGAATCTCGACAACCAGTGCTTCAGTGGTGAGCAGGAGAGCCGCGATCGAAGCTGCGTTCTGCAGCGCCGTGCGGGTCACCTTGGTGGGGTCGATGACGCCAGCCTTCACCAGGTCCTCGAACGTGCCGGTAAGGGCGTTGTAGCCGAAATGCTGGTCCTTGGACTCGAGCACCTTGGCAACAATCACAGCACCCTCTTCGCCGGCATTGGCGACGATCTGGCGCAGGGGCTCTTCGAGCGAGCGGCGCACGATCTGCGCACCGATCTTCTCGTCGCCTTCCAGCGTCTTGATCAGCGCATCGACAGAGGGAATTGCCCGAACCAGAGCCACGCCGCCGCCGGGGACGATGCCTTCCTCGACCGCTGCGCGGGTTGCGTGGAGTGCGTCCTCGACGCGAGCCTTCTTCTCCTTGAGCTCGGTCTCGGTTGCAGCGCCCACCTTGATGATGGCAACGCCGCCGACCAGCTTGGCCAGCCGCTCCTGGAGTTTCTCCTTGTCGTAGTCCGAGGTGGTCTTCTCGATCTGCGAACGGATCTCCTTCACGCGGCCTTCAATGTCGGTGGACTTGCCGGCGCCGTCGACGATGGTGGTGTTGTCCTTGTCGATGGTGACGCGCTTGGCGCTGCCCAGGTCCTCGAGCTTCACGCCTTCCAGCTTGATGCCCAGGTCCTCAGTGATGGCCTTGCCGCCGGTAAGGATGGCAATGTCGCCCAGGATCGCCTTGCGGCGGTCTCCGAAGCCGGGAGCCTTGACGGCAGCCACATTCAGGGTGCCGCGCAGCTTGTTGACCACCAGGGTGGCCAGTGCTTCGCCTTCAACATCTTCCGCAATGATCAGGAGGGGCTTGCCGCCGCGGGCCACTTGCTCCAACAGGGGCAGAATGTCCTTCATGTTGCTGATCTTCTTCTCGTAGATCAGGATGTAGGGATCCTCAAGCACCACTTCCATGCGCTCTGAATCCGTAACGAAATAGGGGCTGAGGTAGCCGCGATCGAACTGCATGCCGTCCACCGTCTCGAGGAAGGTGTGACCGGTCTTCGACTCCTCAATGGTGATGACGCCATCCTTGCCGACAACCTTCATGGCGCCGGCGATGATGTCGCCGATTTCCTTGTCGCCGTTGGCCGAGATTGCGCCCACCTGGGCTACAGCACTCTCGTCCACGGGCTTAGAAAGCTTGCCCAGGGAGCCGCCCTCGGTCCAGACACCGTCCTTGTCGCGGGTGCCGATGATCACGGTCACAGCCTTTTCGATGCCGCGCTTCAGGGCCGTCGGGTTGGCGCCGGCTGCTACGGTCTTCACGCCTTCGCGGAAGATGGCCTGAGCGAGAACGGTTGCAGTTGTGGTGCCGTCGCCGGCAACGTCGGAAGTCTTGGAGGCAACCTCACGCACAAGTTGCGCGCCCACGTTTTCCATCGGGTCTTTCAGGTCGATCTCTTTGGCCACCGTCACGCCGTCCTTGGTGATGGTGGGCGAACCGAATTTCTTCTCGATTACAACGTTTCGGCCTTTGGGCCCGAGCGTCGCCTTCACGGCGTCCGCCAGCGTGTTGACGCCGCGCAGAATCGCCTGACGGGATTCTTCACCGTACAGAATTTGCTTTGCCATTGTTGTAACTCTCCTTAGAACAGTTGTCAGTGATCAGTTGTCAGTGATCAGTTGTCAGTGATCAGTTACCGGCTTTCAGTGACCAGCGATCCTAAAATGTGGCGGGCAGTCCTTACTGACCGCTGACCACTGATCACTTGGCGGCTACTTCTTGACGATGCCGAGGACTTCTTCTTCACGCATGATGAGAAACTCTTCGCCGTCGAGCTTGATCTCGGTGCCGGAGTACTTGCCGAAGAGGATATCGTCGCCAGCCTTCACGTCGAGGGGGAAAACCTTGCCTTCGTCGTTGGACTTACCCTTGCCCACGGAGATCACATGGCCCTCCTGGGGCTTTTCCTTGGCGCTGTCGGGGATGATGATTCCTCCACGCATCGTTTCGCCCTCTTCCAGTCGACGGACGAGGATACGATCATGGAGGGGGGTGAATGTGGTCGCTACAGATGTTGATGCCATTGCTTCGCTTCTCCTTCACACGCGCTCGGGGTTGAGCCCCGCTTGCGGGTTTTTAACGAAAACCTTTGGAAACAGCGGAATGCAACCCAGGAATTGAACCGGCGAGCCTGCCTGAGCAGTTCCGTCTTTTGGGTGCTAGCACTCTAGCCTTCCAATTGCTAACGATAGGCGGAGTGGGGTCGAGTTGTCAAGTGCGATTATTACAATCTGAGTGTGTTGGGCTCATATAGTCTGACAAGTATAAGGAATGGGCGTTGCGATTCCAATGCGGCTTGGCGATTGCTGCAGCTCCAGTCTAACCTCGTCCTCCCTCGATTTTCGCGGATGCTTCTTGGACGAGGCGGGCGTTCGTTGCTTGATGGGGTGAAGCAAAGCGGGTTCGCCGCTGGGGCGGAAACCATTTACAATAGAGACCATGCATCGCCGTTCCCTCGTCCTTCCCGCCGTCTTCGTGGCCGCATTTGGCCTAGTCGTTAGTTCGCTTGCATTCGGTGGCCAGGACGACGCCTCCAAGCGTGGCCGCAAGTACAAGACTCCGCCGCCGACTGCGCGCATTGAGGTCACCGTCCTGCGCGATGTGAATGGCAAGCCGATTGAGAACGCCGCCGTCATTTTTCACCCCATGGAGGGGGAGAAGGACAAGGGCAACATGGAGCTGAAGACCAATGAGGACGGCAAGACAATCATCGATGTGATGCCTATTGGCGCCACGGTGCGGCTACAGATCATCGCCAAGGGATTTCAAACCTACGGTGAGGATTACAAGATCGATAAGCCGGAAATGGCCATTGAGATCAAGATGAAGCGCCCAGGCCAGCAGTACTCGATTTATAAGAATCACGACGGAACGGTGGACACCGGCAAGAGTTCAGATGGCGGCAAGCCGGCCAATCCTGCTACGGATGTAGCGCCAGGCACAACCCCGGCTCCAGCCGCGGGGACGCAAAAGCCAGACGACTCCACCAAGCAGCCGGACGCGCAGCCCAGTCAACCCCAACCCAAGTGAGGCCGGTGGGGAAAGCGCGGCAATCCAACCCGGCACGATCGGTTTGTACCCACTGATGCCAAGCAAACTCCTCAGCGGCAAAACGGTACTGGTCACCGGGGGCGCGCGGCGCATCGGCCGCGGAATTGCGCTGGCTCTGGCCCAGTCCGGGGCGAATGTGGCCATTACTTTCCGCACCTCCAACTCTGAAGCTGCGCAGACTGCCCGCGAGATCGAATCGCTGGGATGCCGCGCCTTGGCTCTGGAATGCGATGTGCGCTCTGAAGCCTCGGTGCGCAGTGCGATAGCGGCCACGATCAGCCAGTTCGGGCGGCTGGACGTGGTGATCAACAACGCCGCCGTCTTTGAGGCTGTCCCCTTGGAGAGCATTAGCCTGGATCAATGGGATGCGGTCTTCGAGACCAATACGAGGGGCCCGTTTCTGGTAGCTCGGGAGGCATTGGCTCATCTTCGGGCCGTTCAGGGAAGGATCGTAAATATCGGGTCGCTGGGCGGATTGCGCGCCTGGGCCGGCCATGGTCACTACTGTGCTTCAAAAGCTGCGCTGCACATGCTCACGCAGGCCATGGCCAAGGCCTTTGCGCCAGCGGTGAGCGTCAACTGCGTGGCGCCGGGCTGGATTGAGATGGACGAAGTTGGGGGAGTTCAGGGTGCGGGCTTTGCCGCCAAAACGCCCATGCAGCGGAACGGGAGGGTGGAAGATGTAGCCCAGGCTGTGCTCTTCTTTGCCACGGGCCCAGCCTTCGTGACCGGCCAGATCCTGGCCGTCGATGGCGGGTTGGGACTCGCCTAGAAACTTCCTACGAATCCCGATGGGACATTTACCGGGCAAACAGACGATTCCAAAAGCCTTTTGCATCCGTCTCGGGAGGATTCTTTCCCACCTTGCCCGATGCGGGATCGACGAATGTGGCATAACGCCGGACATCGAACTTGACCGGCACACGCTCGCGCAGGCCCACCGGCTCGGGCTGGGCAGGCCACCTGGCTCCCTCGACCGCCGCCTGGGGATTGGTGACGCATAGCCGCCGGGCTGTTTCTTCGCCGGCCCGATTGGCCACGTACTGATAGCCCTTTTTCAAGTGCGGGGGCCGCCATTCGGGGTGATGCGCATCGGTGGCGAGAAAGTGGATCCAATTGCGGTCAAGCAGCTCATTGGCAATGGCTTGCGCCATGGGGCCAAAGCGCCCATACAAGGCGCTGGCGGTCACCTGCAGCAGGCAACCCCGGCGCATCCACTCCGCTACCAGTTCAGGCTGCCGATGCAGTGCCGGATACCTCTCCGGGTGGGTCACGATCACGGTATAGCCGGCCGTTTGCAACCTGAACAGCGCGTCCGAGAGTTGGGGAGGAATCGATGTGTTGGGGAATTCGATCAGCAAGTACCCTTTGCCGTTAATCGAGTACTTGAGAGGGTTGGCAATCGCATCGAGGATGTTTTCCGCGGAAAAGTGGAAGTCGCACCCGAGGCTCAACTCGACCACACCGTCCAGCAACCCCTTCAGCTCGCCCAAACGCTCTTTAATCAAAGCGATTGGATAGGGAAACTCGTCGTTGGCATGAGGGGTGCAGACGATATGCGTCACGCCTTCTTCCGCTGCTTCGCGCGCCATTTCCAGGGACGTTTCCAGGTCGGTGGCCCCGTCGTCGACTCCGTAGATCAGGTGATGATGAATATCGATCATTGCTTCCCGTTCGTCCGTTCCAACGCTGAAACGTTCAATGCGCCGCCAGAGCCTGAACCATGGAGGCAAAAATCTTCCAGCCGTCCACCGAGCCCAGCAGCTTCTCACTCGATCTGTCAGGATGCGGCATCATCCCCAGGACATTTCTCTTCGCGTTCAGGATGCCCGCGATGTTGCTTAACGACCCATTCGGGTTCGCTTCCGGTGTAATCTCTCCGCCGGGAGTGGCGTAGCGAAAAGCAATTCTGTCTTCGGCTTCAAGCTCAAGCAACTCATCTTGAGTGCAGAAGTAGTTTCCTTCCATGTGCCCGATGGGGATCTGGAGCACGTCGCCCTTGGAGAGCGCACTTGTAAATGGGCTATCGGCGGTTTCGACGCGAAGATGAACCTGCTTGCAGATGTATTTGAGGCCGGCGTTGCGCATGAGCGCGCCGGGGAGCAATCCGGCTTCGGTCAGAATCTGGAACCCGTTGCAGATGCCCAGCACGAGCCCGCCGCCTGCGGCAAAACGCTTTACCGACTGCATCACGGGAGAAAACCGTGCAATGGCGCCGGTGCGCAGGTAATCGCCGTAAGCAAACCCCCCCGGAACCAGCACTGCATCCACTCCAGCCAGATCCTCAGAGTCGTGCCAGAGAAAAGTGACGGGCTGGTGGGCCACTTCGGCAATCACATTGAATGTGTCGTGATCGCAGTTGGAACCGGGAAAGACGAGGACCCCGAATTTCATTCTTCTAGGGTATCAGTTTCACGTCGAGGAAGTGAGGGCTGGCGAATCTCTTCGGTTACCAGAGGCGTTGAACGGCGAAGGAATTGAATGCGGTGTCGATTGAGACAAAGGTGAGAGTCTCAAGCAATGCCTGCGCTGCCAAGAGGCGGTCGAAAGGATCCTTGTGCGAGCTTTCGAGCGTCCCGCCCAGCCTGGCATGGCTCAGCTTGACCTGTAGATCGCGGAAGCCCAATCTCAGCAGTGTGCGGCGAGGGTCATTCAGCAGGTCCTCAGGTTTATCCAGCTTTCCGATCCTCACCTTTGTTGCGATATCCCAAATGGATACAACTGAAACAAAGACCTCGTTGGAAGGAGATACGATCGCGGACGCGGCTCGACGGCTAAGTTGCGGCTTATTGAGCATTGCCCACAGTAGTGTGTGGGTGTCGAGCAGGAGTCTCATGCCGGACCGAACAACTGATCGTCGTTTTCGCCGTGTTCCCAAAGTGCGAGCTCTTCTTCAGGCAGGGGTTCAAAGAATTCGGGTCCGATCTCGAACTGGCCTTTATATAGCCCAAGAGGACGTTCGCCCTTCTTAAGCGCTTCCGCCGCAGAAATCTCCCCGAGCGGCGAGGCTGAATCGATGGGTACGATTCGCGCAACGGGAATCCGCTTCTGGCCGCGGGTGAGGACGACTTCCTCTCCGGAAATCGCAGCCTTGACGAGCTTGGATAGCTGCGTCTTGGCCTGATGCATCGTTGCCTCCATGAGCGATCCTCCTCGAAACTTAGCTAAGAATAGATTAGCTAAGTTTCCGCCCGTTCGGCAAGAGCAACTCTATGTGAAAGCCCGGCTTCCATTGCAGGAGCCACCCTCAGTGTTTGGCGTCTACGGCAGAAATTAACCATCCTGGCGACTCGCCATTAGGACGCTACCAGGCCCCCTTTGACCACCCCTTCCGGTGCTATACTCACAAGGTCAGGCGCGTGTCGCGCCGGCATTTCTCGCCACCGCTGAGGTTCTCATGTCCGGCCATTCGAAATGGGCCACAATCAAGCACAAGAAGGGCGCGCTCGATGCCAAGCGCGGCAAGACATTCACCCGCATCATCAAGGAAATTTCCATCGCCGCCAAGGGGGGTGGGGACCCTGATGGCAACCCCCGCCTGCGCACCGCGATTCTTGCCGCAAAAGCGGAAAACATGCCGCAGGAGAATATCAAGCGCGCCATCCAGCGCGGCACCGGCGAACTGGAGGGCGTCAACTACGAGGAGATCAAGTTCGAGGGCTACGGTCCCGGCGGCGTGGCCATCATCGTGGATGTCACCACCGACAACCGCAATCGCGCCGTGAGCGAGATACGTCACGCCTTCGCAAAAAATGGCGGCAACCTGGGAGAGTCCGGGTCCGTCCGGTTTCTGTTCGCGAAGAAGGGCATCATCGCCGTTGAGAAGTCCGGGGCCGGCGAAGACCAGTTGATGGATATTGTGCTTGAGCACGGCGGCGAAGACCTGAGGGACGAGGGCGACACCTGGGAGATCCTTACCGATCCGGCCTCGTACGAAGCTGTCTTCAATGCGGTGAAAGCCGCAGGCATTCCCACGGTGATGAGCGAAGTGACCATGGTCGCATCCACCTATACCAAGCTGGAGGGCACCGCGGCGAGCCAGATGATCCGATTGCTCGAGGCCCTGGAAGACTGCGACGACACGCAAAACGTGTATTCGAACTTCGACATGGACGCCGAGCAGATGGAACAGGCGGCCGGCTGATCTGGCTTCGAGAAGAAATTCGAGAGGCCGCCCGGCTGTGGCGGCCTTTTTAGCAGGAATCATCATTTGTGGTTGAGGGAAGGGAAGAGCGTTGAATCGAACTGCACGATTTCTGATTTTTGTCTTGATGGCGGGGATGGCAATGGCTTCCGCTCAAACGCCGAGCGGCGCCGCAGTGGGTAGCCGAACCGCGGCAGGTGTCGCTATACCAGATGTCGAAGTGGCGGAGAGTCCCGTTGCTGAGGTCCGCAAGGCCCGGAGCTGGGAGTATGGGCCATTCGTCAACTATGGCAATGGGCTGGGCGACCGGTCGGACTACAGATTCTTTTGGGCCGGTATCCAGGGGGGCAAGGCGCTTACTCCGGTCCTGCACGCGGGCATCTTCAGCGGCCAGTTTGAATTCGGCGCCAACATCATACCGCTGTTGCAGGCCTACACTCCGGCTCCGCATCAGCAGACCTTCAGTTATCCAGTCACGGGTGGCGGGACAGGCTACTATGTGGCGCCAGAAGGCGGCGGCACCTACTACGGCGTGAGCCTTACGCCAGTGATCTTTCGCTGGAACTTCCTGACCAACTCGCGGCATTTTCAGCCCTGGTTTCAGGGTGCTGGAGGGGTGATCTACACCACCCACAAGTATCCTCCGGATCAACTGGTTCCGCACGGGACTCCGGGTGGGACTTCGGTATTCAACTTTACGCCGCAGGGCGGCGCCGGATTTCATTACTTCACCCGCGCCAAGCGATCGATCGATGTGGGCGTCAACGGCGTGCATATCTCATCGGCTTCCCTGGGCGACAAGAATCCTGGCGTGAATGCCAGTATTCAAGTTCAGGTGGGCTACACCTTCTGGAGATGAAGGTGAGGAGCGGATAAGAAACAAGATTTCGATTGTGCTGCAAGTTCAACAATGCAAATGGAAACAGCGTGTTCGGGCAAAAGCAGCGAGTTAGCCCCCGCTGAAGCGGGGATAGCAAGTTAGCAGGTTAGCGGCGGCATCGCCGGACTCAGTTTCATCCCTCCGTGGGTCGGCGACGCCGGGGTTCCCAACGCGGGATATTCGTCGCCGGGATAAAAGGAATTATGAGCCAACCAGTTGTAGAGTGCGTTCCGAACTTTTCCGAGGGCACGGATGCCCGGCGGGTCGAGGCGATTGTGGCCGCGATGCGCGTGGAAGGGGTGCGCTTGCTCGACTGGTCAATGGATGCCGACCACAATCGCTCCGTTGTGACCATCGCCGGGGAACCTTCCGCAGTGGTGGAGGCAGCGGTGCGAGGAGTGGGCAAGGCTGTCGAGCTCATCGACTTGACGCGCCAGCAGGGGGTTCATCCGCGGATTGGCGCCGCGGACGTGGTTCCCTTTGTGCCCATCTCCGGCATCAAGCTGGAGCAATGCGCCCTACTGGCCCGCCAGGCCGGCCTGGAGATCTGGCGGCGCTTTGGTGTGCCGGTGTTCTTTTATGAGGCAGCGGCGGCACGGCCTGATCGGGCCAACCTCGAAGACGTGCGCCGGGGGCAGTTCGAGGGTCTCAGGGACGCGGTCCGCAAGGAAGCGATTCGCCGGCCTGATCTGGGCGGGCCCGGCCTGCATCCCACCGCCGGCGCCTGTGCCGTCGGCGCGCGCAAGTTTCTGGTGGCCTACAACATCTATTTCGATTCCGCGGACGTCTCTATTGTGAGGGCCATTGCCCGCGAGATTCGCGCCGCGAATGGCGGGCTCAAGGGTGTAAAGGCCATGGGAGTTGTTGCCCATGGCCGGGCACAGCTCTCCATGAACATCACTGACTTCCAGGTAACGCCGATCTCCCAGGTTTATCGCGCGGTCTCGATCCTGGCCCACCGGCACAAAGTTGCGCCGGTGGAGGGAGAAGTGATCGGCCTAATTCCTGAAGCTGCTTTTGAGCGCGAAAGCGAATGGATGCGTCAATTGAATGAGTTCGATCCCCAGACCAAGATTCTGGAGTACCGCCTGGGCGCTCCACTCATTTGGCCCGGAGAGGAACCTGGACAGGTTCAAGGAGTCATTGAATAAGCTGGAGCCCTGAAAAGGGCGCGGATTGAGCAGGCCCATCAATGCGCAAAAAATGGCAATGTGCAAAAAATGGCCGCTACAGTCGCAGCACAAGATGGTGAGCATTTTTGAGTTGTCAAACGAGGAAGAAATTGAATTGCAAGCTTCGCTTTTTCGCTCTAATCGAAAGGCGATTGGTTCCCGGAGGATTGAATTGTTGAAGTCTCTCGTGAGAATTTCTATTGCCCCCATGTTGCTGGCGGTGGCTACTTTGGCCCCGGCGGCGCAGTTGTCCACCGATGCCCGCACCGCGGTTCCGCATGAGGTGCAGCAGTTGGTCGTGATTGACTACCGGGCTATGCAGAATTCAACGGGAGCCATGGATCTGCGCGACCGCGTGATGCCGCCCGAGCTCAAGCAGTTCGACGAAGCCCTGAAAAAGTCTGGGCTCAACGACAACCACGACGTGGACAATCTAGCCTTTGCGCTGTTCAGGCCCTCGGCGTCGAGCGATGCACTGGTGACCGTGGGCATTGCCCAAGGCCAGTTTTCCATGCAGGACATTCTTGCCAACTTCCGCAAGCAGAAGGTCAAGTTTACAGCCTTACGCACGAACAAGATCTATCCGCTGGCCAAGACCGGCATGGTCCTTTGCTTTGTCGATCCCTCGACTATGGTGTTTGGCAGCCAGGACGCGGTCGAGAAGGCACTCGATGCCCGCGATGGAGTCTCTCCCAGCCTGCTGACCAACGGTCCCATGATGGATGCGATGAAGACCGTGGACTCAGCCCCGCTCTGGAGCATCCTCGACGAGAAGGGCACCCAGACCATGATGCGCCAGGTGCTTGGCGAGGCCGGTTCGGTCACCGATTTCGAGACCGTCCGCAAGCGTCTGCTCGCCTCCTGGTATGGAATGGACTTTCAGCATGGCGTCAGATTCGACCTGACCATCTCGACTGGCGACTCCTTCGCCGCCGCCACCATGGCTTCGCTCCTGACTGCGGCGGTCATGCTGCGCAAGATGAGCGGCTCGGATGCGGAGAAGCAGGCATTGAGCTCCACTGCCATCGCCTCCGATTCGGGGCGGCTGTCGATCCACTTTGCAACTTCCGACGCCGATTTCAACAATCTGCTGCACTCACCGCTCTTCCAGAGCATGGTGCGCTAGCAAACTTTGCAGGCGATTGGGCAGGTGAGCGATTCCCTTACGGGATGGTTCCCGCGCCATTCCCCGAGTACGGATTGAGCCGACGGCCTCAGGGCTGCGGAGTCAACTGGGGATGAAACTCAGCCTTCCCGCCGGGCAGGAGCACAATCTCCAGGCTGCCCTCCTGGCGCTCAGCCAGCGTGGGGCCGCCAATATGGACCTGACGCTCATCGCTGGCCGTGTACTGCACCATGAGCGGCCCGTTGCCCCGCAACTGAATGCGATAATGGAAGACTGCGCCCGCAGCCAGATTGTTGTCGCCAAAGCTGGCGCTTGGATAATCGACCTCAAGCAATTGGATTGGGCTGCCAGTGCGGTTCTCTACCGTTGTTTCCACGTGATAGGAGTGGCACCCAGCCAGCAGCGCAGAAAGCACCAGTGTGGGCAAAACCCAACCACGAAACTTCAATTGATTATTCATTCCGGGCTTCCAATCTTGTCTTGTGCGCCTTCGGGTTCAGCCTGAGCCGCAAGCTTCTTTTCCACCCTGTCCAGCCGCTTGAGCAGCTCGGGCAGCCGCTGAAAGATGGTCACCGCTCGCAACCACACCCTGTTGTCGAAGCCCGGCGAGCCGGAGATGACCTTGCCCGGCGGGACATCGTGCGAGACAGCGGATTGCGCGGTCAGAATCACGCCATCGCCCACGCTGCAGTGGCCGGCAATGCCTGTCTGTCCTGCAAGAATCACATTGTTGCCAATGACAGAGGAGCCGGCCAGACCCGTCTGGGCGCAAAGCAGCGTGTTTTCGCCCACCCGCGAACCGTGGCCGACCTGGACCAGATTGTCTACCTTGGTCCCGTCGCCAATCTCCGTCGCCCCCACCGTGGCCCGATCGATGCAGGCGTTGGCCTGCACATCCACTCGATTGCCCAGCCGCACCGGACCCGACTGCGGAATCTTCTCCCAGTGCCCAGCCTCGTCCTTGGCGAATCCAAAGCCGTCCGAGCCCACGATTGCGCCGTTTTCGAGCGTCACATGGTCGCCGAGGACACAGTTTTCGCGCACCACCGCATGAGCGTGGGCAAAGAGGTTGCTGCCCGCCTGCACTCCGGGATAGAGCACAACATGCGGCAGCAGGGTGGCGTGGGCTCCAAGCCGTACTCCCGGCCCCACCACAACATACGCGCCAATGTGCGCCCCATTTCCGATCTCGGCTGTTGGATCAATGACCGCCGTAGGGTGAATGCCGGGCGAGTAAACCGGAGGTTGATAGAAAAGTCCCAGGGCTCTGGAGAAAGCCAGATAGGGATTCTTGAGCCGGAGCGTCGCCGCGGAAATCTCTTGAAACTCCGGCTCCACCAGCACTGCGGCGGCCTTCGTCTTCCGTGCCAGAGCGGTATACCGGGGATTGGCCACGAAGGTCACCTCCGTGGGCCCGGCTTCCTCAATCCCTTTCACACCTGTCACTTCCAGCTCCGCGTCTCCGCGCAGCTCCGCACCCAACCGCGTTGCCAACTCGCCAAGCTTCATCGATGGAATTGTACCGGAAGGCAACCGTCTATGCTGTATCAGGCTCGGTGGGAAACAGCTCGGGCTGGTTTATCATCTGTCCGGCAGGTAGGCCGACAGCTCCCGCCCGTTTCCGCGCCGCCGCACCGATCAGGCTCACCACCTCTAAAATCTGAATGGCCTGCCGGGGAACATAAATCCTCTGCGTATTCGAGCGTGTGTCGGGCGGGGTGAGCAAGAGGCCGGCGCCGTCGATCAGGGAGCGATCATTGGCCGCAAGCCCTTCTATTTCTTCGCCATCCGTCAGGGTCATCCGCAGCCAAAGTCCCGCGGTGCGGGGCCTGACGGTAAATCGCTTGTGCAAAAGCCGCTCGGGATTCGCCTGATCAAAAGCCGGGGAAGCGGCAGGGAAGTCGCGCACATAGCAGACCCATTTCACCTGGTCCCAGCCGATGCGCAGCACTTTCCCGGTAAGATCCAGGATCTCCAATTCAGCCAAATCGGGCGCAAAACTGGGTCCCGCGTAACCTGCGCACCAGTCCCTGGAGAACTTTCGCACAATCACGGGTTTGCGGATGGAGGCCATCGCTCTGGATTGTCGCATGACCCAACGCGTCACGTGAACGGAAAAAGCCGCAAATCCGGTGCAACAATGCTAGCCATTCGGCCTGACTTGTGTTAATGTACTGGTTTGCCGCCTCTGCCGGCCGCGCCATAAGCGCAACAACATCAGGTACTTGGCAATAACGTACCGGGCAGAGTCTGGAGACGGCGGAAGCAGGAAACGGAATGGCTGACTACATCTATCTTTTGGAAAACCGGCTGTCTGCCGACCAACAGAACGCTCTACGGCAAATGCGCGAGGCTGCCCGCGAGGCCGGAACGATACTCTTCCTGACCGGCGACGCCGTCCGCGACCTGACCAGCGGGCATGCGGTCCGCGATCTTGAAGTTTCGGTTCATGGAAATGCACTTAAATTAAAGAAAATAATAGAAAGACTGGGCGGCAAGGTGTGGGGCGAGAACGAGACTTCACGCAGCCTTTATCTCTGTTTTCCGGGGACCGTCAGGGTGGATGTGATCAGTACCCATCGCGTTGAATATCCCACCCTCGGCAAGCCGGTTATTCATCCAGCTTCCATCCACGAAGATCTCCGGCGGCGGGACTTTACGGTCAACGCCATGGCCATCTCACTGAACGAAGGATCGTTCGGGCTGCTAATGGACCCGCTGAACGGGGCGGCGGATATTGAAGCCCGTACGCTGCGCCTTGTGTCAAATTATGGTTTTCTTGAGCAGCCTTCTCTGCTGATTCGCGCCACGCGGTACATTGCGCGGCTGGGATGGGAACTCGACCCCAAAACCCTCACTCGGTATGAGAATGCCAAGGGCGAGGGCGTGATCGAGTATCTCTCCGCAGAGGCACGCAGCCAGGAGCTTGAGCAGATTGGCCATGAGGAAGAGGGGCTGAAGGTGCTGCGGGCTTTGGAGGACGAAGGCTGGATGAAGTTTCTGTTCCCGGCCTGGACCGCCGCCAAGGCAGACGAAGAAAAGCTGACAGCACTGCACAGTCTGGCGGTCGAACTACTGCTTCAAGGGGTCCATCCCGATATGTCGGCGGCACAGATGCAGTTGCTCACCGCCCATCTGGCTTCAAAAGATCTGTCCGCGCTGAAGAAGTTGATGCTGCGCCCTGGGTTCGTCGAGGAGTGGAACAGCCTGGATTCGCTGGCGGCTGGATTCTCCAAAGCGTTGCTCGCCAAGGCTAATTCAACCCCCTCCGCGAGCTTCAAGCTTTTTATCAGCTATGATCCTGAAGCCATTCTATGGCTTGGCTTTACCAGCAAGGACGCGGCCGTCCGCGAACGCTTTGAATTATTCCTGAAGGTCTGGCCTGAAGCGCGTCAGCGGCTGCCGCACCTTATTCTGCAGGAGATGCGCATTACCCCGGAACTTGCTGCGTATCGCGATGTTGTGAATGCAGTATTCCTGGAGTTGATCGACGGCCGGCTGACCACCCCGGAGGAGATTCGCGCCTTCCTTGAGCCGCATTCGCCTCCTGCGCCGCCACCGCAAGTGACCATCAAGAGGCCACGCGCCAAGCGCGGCGAGGCCAAGGTGAAAGAGCATGCGTTCGAGGACGATGAAGATGGCGAAGACGCTTCGGACGAGGATGAGGATCTGGACGATCTCGGCGTCGAAGAGGATGAGATTGACCTTGGCCTGAAACTGCCGAAGGTGGATTTGGACTTGGAGATCGCAGAGGAAGCCGACTCGGAAGAGGATGAGCTGGAGACGGAAGAGCCCGAGCCTGTTTCCGCTTCGGCGAAGCACGCATTGAAATCGTCTGCTCCAGTGAAGCCGGCGAAACAGAGTCCTGCCGCGGCGCCTGCGCCTGTAACGGTGGAAAGCCCGGCTGCTGCCGCCGCTGTTTCCAAACCCGTTGTGACTGCGGCAAAGTCAACCGCGGTGGTTGCCAAGCCTCAAGCTCCTTTGAACAAGGCAAAGACCGCGCCGTTGCCGGCTAAACCAGTAGCACCGCCCGCCGTGAAGAAGGTTGCTCCTGTCCCGGTTGCAGCCAAGGGAGGGAAAACGACCAAGCCCGTATTGCCTGCCGCCAGCAAGGTTGCGGCCAAGGCTCCAGCCAAGTCAACTCCAGCCAAGTCCCCGGCGAAGGCTCCCCTCAAGACTGCAGCCAAGTCCACGGCGAAGGCTCCAGTCAAGGCTCCGGTCAAGACTCCNNGTCAAGACTCCGGCGAAGGCTCCAGTCTCCAAATCCGCGCCCGCAAAGGGAAAGCCGGCTCTAGCGGCGGCATCCAAGGCCGGCAAGGCGTCGCAGCCGGCAAAGCCATCGAAGTCTGCGCCCAAAAAGCCTGCTCCCAAGCCGGCAAAGAAGCGCTGAGAAGTACGGTAACCCCAATTCATCGTGATATCTTCAGGGCATTCTGGAGGATTCCCGATGATCCGTCTGTTTCCCCGCGGCCTCTCTTTTTGTCTGCTGTTGCTCCTGGGAGTATTCGCGCTCTCCGCAGCCAACGCAACGGGCTCCCCGCGCAAGCCCAGCCCTCAAGCCGCTGCTCTGTCCGGCTACCGCTTTGAAAAGGGCGGTTGGATCTACGTCCACCTCGAAGGCACTCCCGCGCAGATCGGCTTCCAGCACGGCCAATTGCTCGCTGCTGAAATCGAGGACATGGTTGGGGTCATCAAACTGGAAAATACCCACGACACCAAGCGGGACTGGGAGTTTTTCCGCGAAGCCGGCCGCACGATGCTCTGGCCGCATATCGATGCCGAGTACCAGCAGGAACTGGAGGGGATTGCCAAGGGCGTCCAGTCCAAAGGCGTAAAGCTCGATGTTTGGGACATCGTAGCCCTCAATGGGGGCATCGAGCTGCCCCAGTACTATGTTCCCTGGCTCAACAAGCGCCAGCACGCCGCCAACGCTCCGCACATCGTGCCTACAGGCCACTGCTCGGCCTTCATCGCCACTGGCAGCTTCACCAAAGGCGGCAAGATTGTGATTGCCCACAACAACTGGGCCAGCTATGCCGAGGGAGCGCGCTGGACCGTAATCTTCGATATCCAGCCCGAGCATGGACACCGCATCCTGATGGATGGAGCGCCCGGCGTGATCACCAGCCAGGACGATTTCGGCGTCAACGATGCCGGCCTGCTGATTACCGAGACCACCATCACGCAATTTGTCGGCTGGGACCCCGACGCGAAGCCGGAGTTCGTGCGCTCGCGCAAGGCGCTTCAGTACGCGAGCTCGATCGACGAGTATGTTGCCCTCATCAAGGAAGGCAACAACGGCGGCTATGCCAACGACTGGCTCATCGGCGACCGCAAGACCGGCGAAATCGCCTATCTTGAGCTTGGCCTGAAGAACACGCCGCTCTGGCGGTCGAAGGACGGCTACTTTGTCAGCACCAACTTTGCCCGCGATCCGCAAGTGCTCAAAGACGAGACGCCGGAATTCGATCCGAGGAACCTGTCCAGTTCGCCGAACGCCCGCCGGATCACCGCGGAGAAGCAGATGGAGCAGGCCAAGGGGCAAATCGATGTGCAGACAGCCGAGCAGTTCCTCTCAGACCATGTGGATAGCTACACGGGCAAAGTGGGCGCCGATGAGCGGTCGCTCTGCGGCCACGTCGACAAGGTTAAAGAGGGGATTCCGGTCTTCGATTGGGGACCGTATTACCCCGGCGGTGCGGTCACCGGCAAAGTAACCGACTCCGACCTGGCAGGGAAGTTATCCTTGATAGCCCACGCCGGCCATCCTTGCGGCGAGGACTTTCTTGCCGCGCCGTTCCTCGCCGCGCATCCCGAGTACAGCTACCTCAGGCCCATTCTCAAGGACATGAAATCCGGCCCATGGACAACGTTTGTTGCAGATGAAAAGAATTAGGTTCTTCGGCCGCAGCGGGAAAGCCTCTCAACAGGATGCGGATTGTGAAGCCGCATCACACAGCAGCTTCAACAGCCTCGTGGGTTGCGGCAAGAATCATCTCGCGAATCGAATCGATGACCAGATCCGGCTCGTCGAGGTGAATCCAATGCGCGCTTTCTGTGGCAATCACCTGCCGCACATTGTCGCCGATGCGGTCGAGGCATTCGGCTGACAACGGCGTCGATTTTCCTGGCGTCAACACCAGCACGGGGATGGAGTGGATGGGTTCAGCGTCTTGCATCTCTCGCACCGTATCCGGAACCGCCTCGACGTGGCTGCGCATTCCGGCGTAAAACGCGGGACGCGACCAGTGGGAGGCGACGATAGGCCAAACCTCGCTCGGCATTTTGCCGACCTCTTTGGTGACCCTTCCGAGCACATGACGGCCGCCATCCCCGGCGACTCCGGCCAACCGGTGCGCAGTACGGCCCCTGCGGGAAAGCAGGGAAGCCACTGCCAGCCGGGCGAGCCCGAATCGCGCAATCGGAATCGCAAATCGCGATAACTTCTTGCCGCGATCCAATTCGGCTTGCTTGCCGAGGCTCAGCGGCGACCACTCTTCACAGCGCATGGGGTCCACCAGCAGCACGCTGACCACCTCTTCAGGAAACAGCAGGGCATAGCGCCGCATCACCAGTCCGCCGAAGGAGTGCCCGACCAG
The DNA here is from genome assembly GCA_003138365.1 of Acidobacteriaceae bacterium. GTDB lineage: Bacteria > Acidobacteriota > Terriglobia > Terriglobales > Acidobacteriaceae > Telmatobacter. The sequence continues at coordinate 28,506 of PLFY01000048.1, read as the reverse complement.
AATGTAAGGCGGCTTGATTTCAGCGCCCTGCAACATGTCGTGCAGTTCCACGGCTATGTTTCCAGGGGTGCGTGCCGTGCGGCAGGGGCTGCTCCAGCCAAGTCCGCCGCGGTCATAGGACGCCGTCCCGGTAAAGCGCGCGACAGTCTCCTGAATGTGGAACCAGTTGAGATTGGTTGCGGCGATTCCAGCCTCAAACAGCACGGTCGGGCCAGTGGATCCTTGCGAGCCCTTTTCAACCACATACAGCTTGGATTTGCGCCCAATCGTTACCCAGCGCCCAGGGCCCGCGAAACGACGCCGGTCGCGATGGCCGCCGATCCATTGATAGAGGAACCCCACGCCGACGAGAGCTGCTGTTGAACCGGCGATCCACAGAAGTAACTGCATAATCGATCCTAGAAACGGATGAGTTGCTCAGGGCTGAAGTCCCCGAGGCCGAGATTTGCCTTGGTGCCGCCGCGGTCGATGATGAGCAAAGTCGAACCGGCCTGGCCGCGTGTCTTTTCTTCCACCTGGTGCGCCGACCAGACGCCGCCGTCATGGCGCAAGCCGGAGTAAGTAAATTCCTTCACCGCCCCTGTGCCTTTGAGCGATTTCTCCACATATACAGGAAAGCCGATACCATGGTCCAGCCATGTTTTTACCTCGGCGTAATGGGTCCGATCCGGCGCTCCTGGCGTGCTCTTCAAAAGATCGCAATCGCGCGCGCCAAACGTGGTCTTTTCCAGAGGCGCCTGGCCCAGCCAGAAATACTGTTGTTCCATGAAGTCTTCGTAGCTGAATCCTGGTCCAAGAGGCCCATCGCTCCACTTGTCGAACGGCAAAGCGGAGGGCGCCTTGTCTCCCGGATGCGCGATCTGGATCGAATTCTTACCATCGGGCCGCATCTCCAGGAGGATGTGGGCACGGGCGTTGGGGCTCGAGTGGGGGGGCGGCGCAATGTCCAGCAACACCCGTAGCACGCCAGGAAACCAGTGCGCCTTGATGGAAATGCCATAGCTGGTCCGCACACCGCTTGCATCCACGCGGATAAGGTGCCCGCTGGCGCGGAAGTCCGCCGTCTCTACCTGCTTTCGGGCAATCTCAAGCACTGTGGGTACATCCGTGGCCCATGCGGTTGGCGCCTGTCCGGCCGCCGCCAGAAACAGCAATGGAGCCAGCGCAGTTGCGGAAAGTCTCACGGCTCGATCCTTCCATCGCGGATGCGAATGTGGCGCGGAGCGGACTCGGCAATATCGTTTTCGTGCGTAATGACGACCAGCGTCATGCCGCGCTTCCGCTGGATGCCCACCAGCATCTCCATAATCCGAGCGGAGTTTACGCTGTCGAGATTGCCTGTAGGCTCGTCCGCAAGCAGGATGGAGGGGTTATTGGCCAGCGCTCGCGCAATCGCCACGCGCTGGCGTTCTCCGGCGGAAAGCTCATTGGGATACTGCTTCAGGCGGTGTTCGAGGCCCATCTCCACCAGCAGGGCCTCGGCTCGTTCGGCGCGGTTGTGCCCATCCCGGTTCAACGCGAGCATCGGCACCTGCACGTTTTCAAGGGCACACAGCGTGGGCAGCAGATAGAAGGCCTGAAAGATGAATCCAATCTGGGTGGCACGATAGGTATCGAGGCCGATCGCGGTTCCCAACGCCGCATTCTGGAAGAGCACTTCGCCGCTGGTTGGTATGTCGAGTCCCCCAATCAGTTGCAGCAAGGTGGATTTGCCGCTGCCGCTGGCTCCGCTGATGGCCAGGAATTCACCGGCGGCAATGGAAAGATCCACGCCGCGAAGCGCCTCGATCCGCCCTTCGTCGTAACTCTTGCGCAGTTTCCGCACTTCCAACTGTGGGCTACTCATGGCGTAGCGCCTCCACCGGCGACAGATGTGCGCCGCGCCACGCGGGGACGGCCCCGGCTACCAATCCAGAGAGTATCGATATGCCAAGCGCCTCCACCAGGTGCAGCCAGGAAACTGATGAGGAGACGACGCTCGCAGTTTGCGGCAGCACAGACAGCAAGCGCAGCGCGCCCCATCCCACGCATATGCCGATAAGACCGCCGACCAGGCCAAGCACAGCCGCTTCGGTCTGGATGAGGAGCAAAATGTTCCAGCTCTTCCAGCCCAGCGCGCGCAGGATCCCGATCTCGCGTGTCCGTTCAAAAACCGACATGGCCATGGTGTTGACGATGCCCAGGATGCCCACAATCAACGCGATGGTGGATGTGCCCCACGCGACGGCATGTGCCAGCCCGACGAGCTGATTGTTGGCGGCGCGCTCAGCTGCCGGTGTGGCGTGCAGACCGGGCAGAGCGGTTTCGATCTGCGCCCGGGCGCGCTTCATGTAAGCGTCTGGCTCCTCGCCGGCCGGGGCGGGCTTGAGCCGCACATGAAACGCCGCAACTTTCCCTTGCAGGCTGGAAAGCTGCTGCAACTCATCCAGCGGCATCACGACCGCGTCGGCTTCCAGAGCCGAAGCGCCATGATAGATCCCGACCACGGTAAAGGCGGAGCCTTGAATCTCCACCGTTTCCCCGATTTTCTTGTTCAGGTTTGCGGCCAGGATGTCGCCCAACATGATCTCAGGCTGTCCATTGCGAAAGCGCCGCCCGGAAAGGAGGGTGAGCGCATTGAGCTCGTAGGATTCGGCTCGCCAGCCAAACACCAGCGCATTCACCTCCGGCGTCAGATCCATCAGGTTGAAGATCATAGGCTCAGCATTTTCAACGACGGGCAGCGAGCGCAGCTTCACGCCCACCCGCTCATCGAGCGAGGTGTTCAGGAAACTGTTTTCCGATACGGCAATGTCGGTTCCGGCGCTCGAGTACAGGCGCGCCCACTCGTGCTCAAATGAGCGGGAGAAACCCACCAAAGCGACAAACGCACCGATCGCCATGGCGATTCCGCCCAGCGTCAGTACCGTCCTCAGGCGTCTACGCCACAGGTTCTTCCACGCAAAACCAGCGAAGGACAATTGCGAAACCATGACAGTAGGATAAGTCCTCAAGCACGCTCTATTGGGTCAATTCTGAGAACCTCTTCAATGAATCGGTTCTTGAAGGGTACGGGCTAAAGCCCGTGCATCGAAGGCAGAAGCGGATCCGGGCCTTGAGCCCTGAGCAGCCTGTGGCAGAAGTCGCANNGTCGTGCCCTTTCAAAACCAGACATCCACCACAGGCTGCTGAGGGGGTTTGAGGGGCAGTCTTCATTCCTTTAGCGGAAAAAGCCAACAATCAAAATCGGGTTCGAACGAAAGAAGACAAAGCACCGGCAGCCAAAGAACGTCAGAGGCATGCTGGGCCCAATCAGCCGTTGCTGTGGAGATTCGCCTGAATTCGATTGCATGAAGCGAAGGTCCGACTTTCGATGGATCCATCAATCATCGGACCGCTTCAGGATCACTAACGGCCGCGGCCACGCGAGCTGCCGCCGCCGCCACCGCCGCTGCCTTTGCGCGCCTGGTAGCAGTCCCGGCAAAACACCGGGCGATCACCACGAGGTTCAAAAGGCACTGTTGTAGGCTGACCGCAACCCGAACAAATCACAGGTGTTCCCTGTGCCGGAGCCGAACGGTAGCCGGAGCCCCCCTGATCGTTCTTCTTTGCCTGACGGCAATTCTTGCAACGCTTCGGGGTCGAGTAACCGCGTTCCTGAAAGAACGCCTGATCAGCAGCGGTGAAGGTGAAGTCCTGCCCGCAATCGCTGCACGTAAGTTGAATATCTCCGGCCATGGGTCTCCTCGTGGAGATTGTACAGCCCAATTTGGGTTTTGCGTACAAGGATTCTTTTTAATTGAAAAACTCACTTCATGGAAAAGAACGTTTGGGGCTCCGGTCCCGTCCAGTTCAGCCCATTTGAGTCCAGTCCAGGGTCAGCTCGGTTCCGGGGATGGGGCCCTCGCCAGCTCCCAGCAGAATCAGGGTCAAGCAACCAGGGAGGGTGAACATGAAACTCTTCCCAGGTCAGATCATCCTTGTTTTCGGCCCGGCCCTCTTCGCTTCCAAGCACTAGGGCTGACCGGCGCGTTATCATCGTTCCACAAAATCTGTTTGCGGAATCTGGGCCGAATGCGGATTGTCTACGTGCTCACTTCGCTCGGCATGGGCGGAGCTGAACGGCTGGTGCTGGCACTGGCCAGCCGCATGGCGGAGCGTGGCCATACCGTCGCTCTCCTGGTTCTGCGCCCACCCGTCGCCGAGCAATGGCCCACCGCGCTCCCTGTCGTCCACCTGGAGATGCGCAAGACGCCCCTCAGTGTCCTCACCGGCCTCACGCACGGCCGTCGCTTTCTGCGCGAGTTCCGCCCGGACCTGGTCCATAGCCACAGCTTTCATGCCAATATCGTCGCCCGCTTGCTCAAGCCCTTTGTACCCGCGGCAGCCGTTCTCTCCACCGTTCACAACGTCTATGAAGGCGGCAGGCTGCGCATGTGGGCCTACCGGCTGACCGACGCTTTCAGCCGTCGCACCACAGCCGTCAGCCAGGCCGCTGCGGACCGTTTTGTGCGCCTCAAAGCCGTCCCGCAGCATAAGTGCGTCGTCTTGACCAATGGAATCGATACAGCCGAGTTTGTTCCCGCTGCCGGCCGTCGCGCCAGCATGAGAGTGGAGATGGGCGCGGGTACCGAATTCATCTGGATTACCGCGGGGCGAATTGTGCCGGCCAAGGACTTTCCAAATCTTCTGCGGGCGTTTGCGCTGGTTCGCGCAGCTTGCCCGGAGGCTCAACTTTGGATTGCCGGAGAATGGGCCGGCGCGAAGGTGAGGCGCGCGGGCGGATTCGTCGGCGGTTTTGTGGTGGGAAGCGGCTCACTGGATGGGGTCCGCATACTCGGTCTTCGCCGCGATCTGCCCGCACTGCTCGACGCCGCCGACGGATTTGTGCTGGCGTCCGCATGGGAGGGTATGCCCTTGGCTTTGGGCGAGGCAATGGCCATGGAGAAACCCGTCGTTGCGACCGATGTAGGTGGCGTGCGTGAACTGGTTGGGGATGCGGGCGCGATGGTTCCGCCCAAGGATTCGGATGCACTCGCTGGCGCCATGCTCAACATCATGCAAAGCCTTCCAGAAGACCGGCAAACGCTTGGCGGCATGGCGCGTGCGCGCATCCAGAGCAGCTTCAGCATGGATACCAGGGCCGATCAATGGGAGGCGCTCTACCGGGCAATCCTGGCGTCTGACGGATGACCTCCGCAGCGACTTCAGCCAACGCTATCGTGGTACCCTTATCAGCGATTTCTCGAGTCATTTTTCCCGGCTGCGAATGCAGTTCCGCGGGATGCTTTTGAAGGAGCGCAATGCAAGAAGCAACTGTTTGGAGAGTAGCCTGCTGCGCCTTGGCGGCGGCAGCAATTGGCATCGGCAGCGGAGTAGCACAGGCGCAGGCAAAGCCCGCGCAGAATGCGGTTCTGGCTCTGGATCACGGTTGGCAATTCCGGCAAGTTACTTCCGCGCCGCAGGAGCCGGAAGCAGGCTGGCTGCCGGCCACTGTCCCCGGCGACGTTCACCTGGATCTGCTGGCCAACAAGAAGATCGACGACCCATTCTTTCGCGGCAACGAACCCAAGCTGCAATGGATCGAGAATGAAAGTTGGGAGTACCGGCTACGGTTCGACGTGACGCCGTCGATGCTGGCACGGTCCAACGTGGACATGGTCTTCGACGGCCTGGATGCAGCCGCCCAGGTCTATGTGAATGGAACTCAGGTGCTCGCCGCGGACAATATGTTCCGTATCTGGCGGGTGTCCGTGAAGGGTTACTTGCACACAGGCAAGAACCTGCTCCGTGTCGTCTTCCCGTCACCCATCAAAGCCGCTCAAGAAGTGGCAGCCCGCGACCCCTGGCAGCCCAAAACAAAGACCGACTTCAAGACCTACATCCGCAAGGCCGCCTATGAGTACGGCTGGGACTGGGGGCCGCGATTTGTCACCAGCGGTATCTGGCGCCCCGTGCAACTGGAAGCATGGGACAAGGTCCGTATTGCCGACTTCGCCATTCGCCAGCGCGACGTGAGCTCGGAAGTAGCCCACGCGGACGCCGAGGTTGAGGTCGAATCCGCGAGCGCCGGTTCGGCCAGGGTCAGCGTCCAATACACTGACAACGGCAAGCCGGTCACGCTCAGCACCGTGGCCAATCTCCACGCCGGGCGCAATATCATCGATCTTCCCGTAGAGATTCGCCAGCCGAAGCTGTGGTATCCGGCCGGATATGGCGACCAGCCGCTCTATGAGTTCACCGCGCAGGTGGGCGCCGTGGGCCAACCAGCCGAAACGCGCAAGGTAAAGGCCGGCCTACGCTCCATCGTGCTGCACCGGCAACTGGATAAATGGGGCCGCTCCTTTGAGCTGATTGTGAACGGCATTCCCGTCTTCGCCAAGGGCGCGGACGTGATCCCGTTCGACAGCTTTCCCAATCGCGTCACGACGGCGGACTATCGCCGAATCCTCGAGTCGGCGCGCGACGCCAACATGAACATGATTCGCCACTGGGGCGGCGGCTACTACGAGACCGACGAGTTCTACGCGATCTGCGACGAACTGGGCATCATGGTCTGGCAGGACTTCATGTTCGGCAACGACTGGCAGCCGGGAACCTACGACTTCAAGCTCAATATCGAAGCCGAAGCCGACGACCAGGTGCGCCGTCTTCGCAATCACCCCAGCATCGTGGTGTGGTGCGGTAACAACGAGACCGAATCGGCCTTGGGCTGGAATGGCAGGCAGAGCCTGCCTGCTGACGTCAGATACCAGATGTGGCAGGACTACCTGACAGAGTTCAGCGGCATCCTGCCCAGGGTGGTAGCCCGGCTTGACTCCGAAACTCCCTACTGGCCCAGTTCACCGAGCGCCGACTATGAAGCCCTCAGCGACCACTATCAAAGCGGGGACGCTCACATCTGGGACGTGTGGCACGGACGCGTCCCGTTCTCGACGTACGAAACGCATCATGCCCGCTTTGTCACGGAATATGGATTCCAATCGTTTCCAGAGATGAAGACGATCGAGGCATTCACTTTACCCGAAGACCGCACGGGCATTTTCACCCCGGTGATGCTCGGCCACCAGAAGAACGATGAAGGCAATTCGATTATCCACGACTATCTGCTCAAGGACTATTCCGAGCCGAAGGACTTTGCCAGCTTTCTCTACGTAAGCCAGGTGCTGCAGGCGGAGGGGATCAAAATTGGCGCGGAACACTTTCGCCGCAGCCGTCCCGAGACCATGGGCTCCATCTTCTGGCAGTTGAACGACTGCTGGCCCGTCGCCTCCTGGTCCTCAATCGACTACTACGGACGTTGGAAGGCGCTGCAATATTATGCCCGCCGCTTCTACGCGCCTATCCTGGTTTCACCCCACGTAGAGGACGGTTCGTTGAAGGTCTACATCGTCTCCGACAAGACTAAAGCGGCTCCGGCCACGCTGCGAGTTCGCCTGATGGATTTCGGCGGGAAAGTGCTTCTTGAGGATTCGCACGCAGTGGATGTTACGCCCCTCGACAGCAAGGTCTATCTCGACTGGCCGCTCAAGAAGCTCAGCGATGCGGGGGCGGCAGACACTTCCCGCGTCTTCATCGTCGCAGATCTGACAGCAAACGGAGCGCAGATTTCACGCAACCTTGTCTATCTGGCGCCGACCAAAGAGATTCACCTCAAGCCAGCCGCCCTCAAGGTGGAGACCACAGGCGGAAACGGGAGCTATAAGGTCCGAATCACTTCTCCAGTGCTTGCCCGCAGCGTCTATCTCTCTTTCGGCGATCTCGACGTAAAGCTCTCCGACAACTACTTCAATCTTCTTCCGGGCGAGACAGCCGAGATCACAGCCACGAGCGCTGTTTCTCTCGACGCTCTGAAGGCGCAGATGAAGGTCATCTCGCTTACCGATGCCTTTGCCACCGGCGATCAGCCTGCGATCGCTGCGGCCCCCTGAACAAAGTCCGAGGGCCGGAGCATTGCGCTGCGGCCCTCGGACTCGTTAATTTCCATCGATCAGAACGAAAATGCGGCCTGGAAGAAGATGCGCCGCGCCGCCGAACTCGTGGGGGACGAGAAGATACCGCGAGCAAGGCTGGTCGATTTTCCAAACCGGCTGCCAGGGCTGTACAACCCCGTGGTCGTATTGAGCGTTGGAATCAAGCTCCCGGACGGCGTCCCATAATCGATGTCATTGAACAGGTTCAACGCCTGCGCGCTGAAGGTGAGAGAGTATTTGTGGCCGGTATTGGACATGCCGCCACGGCCTCCACCGCCCCCGCCGAATCCACCGCCGCCAAATCCTCCACCGCCAAATCCACCGCCGCCACGGCCGCCGCCACCGCCGCCAGGACCACCGCCGCCGGGAGGCGGACCACCCTGAGGCGGACCACCTTGAGCCTGGCCGGCCGCGCCGTTGTTAATCGGGGCAACCTTTGGCCCGATGCCGATCGAACGGCTGACGCGCAGATTCACGGCAACAGCAGCCGGTCCGTTCGCCATATTCGCGGGGATGAGCATCTCCCCTGTTTGCGGAACGGTGTCAAAAGTGCCCAGATTGGTGGAGACCACATTTTTGGCGATCGATGCCGCGCTTGCGTAACTCGGACGGTCGTTGAAGAAGCTGTCGCCAGTCAGGTTGTTATTGGTTGTGATGTTGTAGGGCTTGCCCGACTGGGCAATCAGAAAGGGGTTGAAAGTCAAGCCCCACGGACCTGAGTAATTGCTCATGAGAAACACCATGTTGCGTGATGCAAATGGCGCACGGCCATAATCCTGACTCAGGTTGTAGGAGTTCGATGCCGTTCCAGTATCGGCGTTGGCGTAGTTCAGGGTATAGAACGCAGTCACGCTGAATTTGGTCGAGAGCCGGGTGTTGCTGCTCACGATCAACTGATTCTGCTTGAAGACCGCCTCAGGGTAGAACTCTTTCACGATGCCCAGGCTCGGATTGGGCCGGCTTCCGGAACTAGACGGGTTGTTGAAATTATAGGTTCCTGGAAGATAGGCATTTGAGTCGCGCGTGGCCATCTGGTGGACGCCGAAGGAGTGCAGATAGGTGAGGGTGAGCGTGGATGCCTTGGTTAACTGACGCTCCAGGCTAGATCCAAACTGCTCCATGACTGGCGCATGATAGTTGGGTGCGATCTGGTAAATTTCCGGTGCAACTGAGCTGCCCGCACCGCATGAGGCCGGGTTGATGTTGCTGAGGCTCGTGGCATTGAAACATGTGGGGTTGGTTATACTGATCTGTTTCTGGCTATTGGCGCTGCTGTTGAATTGCTCGAGCGACATCATGCTGCCCGCCCCGAAGCGGTCATAAAAGAAACCATAGCCGCCGCGCACAACCGTCTTGGCCTGCTTCTTGTTCTTGTGGCCGTCCAGCGCATAGGCAAAAGCAACGCGAGGGCCGAAGTCGCTGTGGTCCGCCGTGTGATTTTGCGTCTCCCAGCGCAGGCCGCCGGACAGCGTGAGGAATTGATTGAACTTCCAGTCGTCCTGAAAAAACAGGGCAGCATCGAATACGTTGGCCGTGAACCCCTCTCTGCCCGTTGTGTAGGTCAGATTGTTCGGAATGCAGCCCCCGATTTGACTGGCTGGGCAAGCCGCCGCAATCTGCGCGAACGTTTGACCCTGAGTGAGCCCGTTCAGTGTAGCCACATAGGCTGGCAGCGAGGGGAAACTAAAGTTGCCATTGAAGTTCCCGTCCGATGAGTCAGCATCGCGATTATCGCGGATCCATGTGCCGAACTTGATGGCATGTGCGCCGGCCGACATGGTTGTTATGTTCTGCAACTCCAGATGATCCGTATGATTCGTATCGTATTGTCCACCGGAGCCCCCGCCCGAGAAATCCCCCGATACGCCAACCGTGGGCGCCGTGCTCACCGGCGTCGTCGTAGTAAGGTTGCGACGATATTGAAAGCGGGTCTCATTGACGATATGCTCGTTGATGATCTGGGAATCCATAAGTTGGACGGAGTTTTCCGATCCGGTCCCGGACGTGGCTTGCGTGGGCAGCGATGTCGATGAGGCGAGACTTCCGCTCGAGCTACCACGCTCGTACTGATAGCGCAGGGTCAGCGTGTTCTTCTGGCCAAATTGCAGATCGATTCGCGGCGAAACTTCAATGCGTGTCGACGGACTGTAGATGGAGCCCGTAACCGGAATGATGTTGCCGTTGGAGTCCGTGGGAATGGAGTAGAGGCCAGTGACCGGATTCAGAACCGCCGTGCTGGCAATGTAAATGCCCTCATCTGAAATGTTGCGTCCTTCTACGCTGAGGAAAAACGAGGCCGCTTTGTTGATCGAGCCGCTGATGGTGCCGTTGTACTGGACGCTGTCATAGCCGGGAACCGACGCCAAGAATGGGTTGCCGGTGTTGAAGACATTGTCGTTCCCCATCACGAAGGCCCGCCCATGCAACACATCGGTTCCCGGCTTGGTCAGAATCTCGATCCGCCCATAACCGATATGGTCAAATTCGGCGGAAAATGGATTCTGATTGATGCGAATCTCGCGGATTGCCGACTTCGGCGGCAGCGTCCCGCCGGTGAATCCATCAATATAAATCTGGCCGCCATTGGGGCCGGCCGCCGGGCCGGCGAGCGCTGTCAGTTCGTTCGACAGCTCATCCGGATCGTCCGACAGCGCCTCAAGGTCCTTGCCCTTGAGCACGATGGCACTGGCATTGCCGCTGGCTTCGATGTTGACCATAGGCGAGTCGTCGGTGACCGTCACACTTTGCTGCGCTACCTCGATGGCCATTGCAATGTCAACGCGCTTCGACTGGCCGGCAGCGAGCTGAATGGCCGGCGAACTGAAAGGCGCAAAGCCCTCATACGAGGCCTGCACAATGTATGCGCCGGGCTTCAGACCGGAAACTGAATAGGCGCCGGAAGCGTCCGCGGTTGTGCTCTTCACAAACGTCCCCGCCGAGGTGTCGATGGTAACCGTAGCGCCGGGAATCAGCGCGCCTGTGGGGTCGGCGATGTGCCCGCGCAATGTGCCAGAGGTTGCCGGTGCGGCTTGTCCAACCTGTCCAGGTTGCGCCGGCGTCTGCATCGCTGGTGCGGGGGTTTGCACCGGCGGCGTTGGCGTTTGCCCCTGCGCCGTCAAAACTCCGCCAAAGCCGAGCGCCAGAACAAATACAGAATGATGAAAGCTATGCAATTTTGAATACACTAGTCCCTCGCTTGTTTCCGATTAAGATGTACGTGCGGTTACTGGGCTGCCGCTTCCGCCGCGCCGGCTCCGGTGTTCATGCTCCAGTTGTTGAGCAGGCTCTGGCTGGCTGCGGGAGCTTCGAGCAGCGGCTCAACGCCGGCCAGCAATGTGATGGCTGTGACTTCCGTTGCGCCGTCCGTTGAAACCAGCATCACGGCGTCGCCTTTTTTCAGATCGGCCAGTTGAATTGCCGGTGCGCGATTGAGCATCTGTTGCGGATCTCCGCCGCCACCTCCACTGCCACGACCGCCGCCTTGGCCGCCGCCCTCCGCGGATGCTTGCCCACCACTGCCACTCTGGCCGCCGCGTTGGGCCGATGCTGCGCCTCCGGTCCCCGCGCCGCCACTGGCTGATTGAGCATTCCCGCCTCGTCCGCCACCGGAGCCGCCTGCGCTTCCAGTCAGCCGAGCCGCCAGCATCCGCGCCATTATCTCCGGCAGCCGCCGCATCTGCGCATCCGGAGTGATATGGATGGTCACCAGCTTCTTCGTGGTCAGATCCTTTACAACAAGCAACGAATTGGCCGTATCCATCGACGAAATGGTTCCGGAAATGTTGCGGAAAGTGCCTGAGATCACTTCTTCGGCGGCAATCTCCGTTCCGTCCGCATTCTTGACGCCACGCGCCCGCAACTGGTCGCCCGCGTGAATCGCGTCTATCTTCGCCGGCAACGCCGCATCAAAACTCACCGATGCCGGTGCGTACCGCTTGAGCATTGTTGCCTGGGTGGTGTGAACGGTGATGGTCTTGGCGGTGGCTCCCGAGCCGCTGGTCAACACAATGACGCCGGCAGCGCTGTCAACGCTTTTAACCAGTCCGCCCACGCCCCGCCGCTGCCAATCGTCGCGGTCCTCTTGCTGCTTCTGCGCTACGTCTTTCTGCTTCACGGCCACAATTTGTAACGCCTGCGACGTTCCTACCGGCGCATCCGGATCAAGCTTCACCAGAACACGGTCGCTCGTGGCCAGATCGCTGAACTGCATGGCCACCGCCTTGCTGAGATCCTTTTCTCCAGGCTCAATACGCTTGATGGATGCTCCGGCGGGGACCTCAACCTGGCGAGCGCCATCTCCGTCGGTCTTCACCGTGAGCGTGTTGCCGCTGATGGCCGTGATCGTGCCCAGAAAGCGAGAAGCCGCAGGCACCTGCGCCCCAGCCAGGGCTGTCACGAGCAGCACGGCAACCAACAACGCCATGGAAAGCGCCCCATGCACCACCGAAGCAGGAACCCTGATCTTTATCTTGCTCTTCATAAGCCATTTTCTCCACGGGCCAAATCTTGCCGAAAGGCGGGGCAGGAAATTCACTTCCATTTTGTAGACGAGCCAGTGGGCCAAAAGGTTGAGAGAACCAGCCTGGACTGTGCCGGTTTGTGGGAGATTCCTTGAAACGGTCCGTAAAGCTCGATGTTTCTCCAATTTATAGGCTGCTATACCTTCAGAGAACCTGAAAGGTCAATACGGCTCAAGGCGTCAGTTCCGCCGTTTCCAGAAATGTATAACTTCCCGACGGCGTAGGCGCCACGTGTGTCAGCCGCCGGCTGTGGACCACAACCGTATCCCGGTACCAGAGGTTGATGGCGGGAAGATCGCGGGCCAGAATCTGCTGCGCCTCCACGTATTCTGCGCGCCGCGTTGCCATGTCTTGGCTCCCTGCCGCGTCGCCGAGCAGTGCGTCGAGTCGTGCATTCGAGTAGTGGCTGCGATTGACGCCTTTGGGAGAGAAGCTTGCGGTTGCGAAAGCAAAGCTGAAAATGTCCGGCTGNNAAGGTGGCGAACTCGTAGCTGCGAATGTCCAGCGCAATCCCCACGCCGGCCAGTTGCTGCTGCAGCACGGCGGCAAGCAGGCGGGTCCCTTCGTCGTTGCTCGTTTTCATGGTCAGGTGGAAGCGAACTCCGTCTGCGCCCGGCTTCTGACCAGCCTCATCCAGCAGGCGCCTCGCTCGCGCAGGATCGAAGTCGTAGTGCGCAACATCGCCGGTCCAGGCCCAGTGGCCTGATGGCAGCAAGCTCGACGCGGGCCGCGCATGGTTCAGCATCAGTGTATGGATAATCAGCTCCCGGTCGATGGCGCAGGCGATCGCCTGGCGCACACGCACATCTTTCAGCACCGGATCAAGGAGGTTAAAGCCGAGGTACTGAATCTCAGTGCCGCCCGTTTCTTCCAATTGCAGATTCGGGCGCGCGGCCAGCACCGGCAGCGAATCCATGGGAAGGGAATTGACCGCAACGTCGCCTGAACCCTTCTCTAACTCAAGCGATTGGGTAATCGCGTCGGGCACCACGGAAAAACGAACCCGGTTCAGCTTCGGCACAACTGCCCAACTGAGCCGATTGCGTTCCACAACCACATCCTGATCGATCTGCTGGCTCACGAATCGGAAAGGCCCTGTCCCCACGGGGTGCTGCCAGAAGTCACCCCCGCTGCCCTCCGGAACAATCCCCATCGCGCCCGTCGAAAGGTTGGTCATCAAAAAATTGTCGGCATGTTTCAGATGAAGAACGACCGTCCGCTCGTCGGGAGCTTCCATGGTGTCGATGGAGGCGTAAGCTGCGGCCTTGGGCGAGATCACCGCGCCCGAGCCCCCAGAGCCGATCCTGGATTGGATCATCGAGTCGATCGTCCACAATACGTCGCGAGCCGTCAGCATTCTGCCGTCATGGAACCGCACGCCACGGCGCAGATGAAAGACAAGCGTCAGGGGGTTGGGCTGCTCCCAGCGCTCGGCCAATGCCGGAGTGAATTGAAAGCTGGCGTTGTGGGCCACCAGGCCGTCAAAGAGAAGCGCGTCGATCCGCTGTGACTGAGCGTCTGTTCCGATGCGGGGATCGAGATTCGCAGGACTGCTCTCGATGAGAAACACCACCGTGGCGGGGTCCCTCTGCGCTTGGTGGCATGCGGCGAGTGCGAGCAACGCGGCCAGCGCAAGCACCCTACACATGCGTCACCTGCCCCAGAATCACCGGCCGCCTTGCTCCCGTGGCCGCGGGTACATTGCCTGGCAGATGATGCCAGGTCTGCCACGCCAGCAGCGCAAAGGCCGCGGCCTCCTTGGCCTCAGCGGGCAGGCCGAACTCTTCGCTTGCGGCCAGTTCGCAACCCAGCGGCTCCAGTCTCCGCGTCAGCATGGCCATGAGCGTATGGTTGCGCGCACCGCCGCCAGAGACGATGTAATCTACTCCGTTTCCGCTCTTCATCTTTGACTTGCAGAACCGCTTGTAGCTTTGCGCAATCGTCTCAGCGGTCAACGCGGTTGCTGTCGCCAATGCATCTTCGGGTTTGTCGCTGTGCCGCTGGCAGGCCGCAAGAAACTTTGCAGCATACTCGCGGCCAAACTGCTCGCGCCCAGCCGTGCGTGGAGGGTTGAGCTGAAAGTAAGGATTGCGCAAGGCGCGCGCCAGCACTGGCTCAATCACGGTGCCCTCTGCGGCAATGGCTCCGTTCCGGTCAAAGCGCTTTTGGCAGAGTTTCTGAGCCAGCACATCGATCACCATGTTGCCCGGACCGTTGTCGAACGCGATCACCTTATCCGCTCCAGCCCCGACTGGAATCGCCGTCAGGTTGGCGATGCCGCCGATGTTTTGCAGCACGCGCCCGCGCTTGCTGTTTGCAAACAGCACGTAGTCGAGCAGCGGAACCAGCGGCGCACCCTGTCCGCCGGCAAGCATATCCGCTGGACGAAAGTTTGAGACCACGGGAATGCCGAGCGTTGCCGCCATTACCTGCGCTTCGCCTGCCTGCCACGTGCAGGCAAAATTCCGTCCTGCGTACATCGCCGCGCGCGGCTGATGATAGAGCGTCTGCCCGTGGCAACCAATCAGATCCAGCTCCACTTTGTGCCGCTTCAGCGTCGCACGCACCGCCTCCGCGTACGCCAGCCCCAACCTCCAGTTGAGCCGCGCCAACTCGGCCGTTGAGGTCGAAGCTGCATTCATCGCCGCCAGCACCGCACGCCGGAGCGCAGCCGGGAAAGCAAATCCCTCATGCGCCAGCAACGTGAGGCTGGGCCGAGCCTTCCCGTCTGCAATCCGCACCAGCGCTACGTCGATTCCATCCGCCGACGTGCCACTCATGATGCCGGCAACAGTCATGGTCTTCGCGCTCATGCGGGCTTGGCCTCCACGGTCGGCTGGGCATTTTGAATCTTTTCCCTAAAGCACAATACCCTCGCGCGCAGCGCCTCAAACTGCTTCGTCGAGAGCGCCTTGGGAACTCCGTTCGCAAACAACGCCGTGCGCCGCCGTGCAGTATGTCTTGCCCGCGCCAACAACAGATTGCGAAACGCCGCCGAGCGCTCTCCCTCGGTGATCAGCGCCTCGTAGCCGCGCAGAATCAGCTCCAGGCTGTGGCAGATTTCCAGCAAATCCATCCCCGCACGGATGGCCGCAACCGCAGCCTCCTCCATAGGCATGAATTTGAGAATCCCGCCCATCTCCATATCGTCGGAGAAGATGAGGCCCCAATACCCAAGCCGCTTGCGCAGCATCGTAGTAATCCAATAAGGTGACGCGCTTGCCGGCCGGTGCTTGCCGGGTGTATCGGGATAGGCAGCGTGATTCACCATGATCATCGGCAGCTCATGGTGCAATTCACGATAGGGAGCCAGGTCGTTGTGCCATAGTTCGCGGCTGCTGCGCCGGATCGCGGGAGTTCCCAGGTGCGAATCATGCGCACCGGCGCCGAGCCCAGGAAAATGTTTGCCGCAACCCACCACTCCGTGCGCCGCCAGCCCCGCAAGAAAGTTGCGTGCGTAATCCACCACGCCCGCCGCAGTGGCCGCCGCAACCCGCGTGCCCAACACCTCGGCCGACTCCGGCAGCGCCAGGTCCACGACCGGCGCCAGCGTCGTGTTGAAGCCGAATGCCTTCACGCTCTGCGCCACCAAGTCGCCCTGCTCGCGAATCAGCGCACTTCTCCCAGTCCTTGTGGCCGCCACCATCACAGCCTGAGCGGACGGCATGGGCGCCAGCGCGTCGCGCAGCCGGTCCACGCTCCCACCCTCCACGTCCACACAACGAAAACTGGGTGTAGCACACAGCGCAGTCGCCTCGTCGAGCAGGGCCCGCGTCTGCTTTGCATCTTCAATGTTCCGCCGGAAGAGAATGATTCCCGCAGGCCTAACCAGCTTGAGCCACCCGCGTTCCAATCTTGTGAGTTTCGTGCCCTCGAGCCCCACCACCAACAAACATCCCGCTGCCTGACGCAAGCTTGCCGTCATCCCTTCTCCTTCAATTCCTGTTGCAGTTCTTCCAAAAGATTCAAGGCTTGCAACGGCGTCAACGAATTCACGTCCGTAGCTTCAATGCGGTCCACTATACGCTGCGACAGCGGCGTAAAAATGGTCAACTGCACGGGATCGGCGGTCTCCACCTGCACACTCTGCCGCTCCTGCTTCTCGTGCTGCCGCAGAACCCGCTTGGCCCGTTCAATCACCACAGCAGGCAACCCAGCCAGCCGTGCCACTTCAATCCCATAACTCTTGCTCGCCGCGCCCGGCTCAATGTTATGCAGAAAAACTATTCCGCCCGCCGCCTCTTTGACGCCCACCCGCAGATTGCGCACTCGCGGTAACTTCTCGGCCAGAATCGTCAACTCATGGTAGTGCGTGGCAAACAGCGTTCTCGCTCCTGTCTCGGCGTGCAGATACTCCACCGTCGCCCACGCCAGGCTCAGTCCGTCGAACGTTGCCGTCCCGCGACCCATCTCATCCAGCAGGATGAGCGACTTGTTGGTTGCCGTATTCAAAATCGTGGCCGTCTCCGTCATCTCAACCATGAACGTAGATCGTCCCCGCGCCACATTGTCACTTGCACCGATGCGCGTATAGATGCGGTCCACCAGCCCAAACCGCAAACTCGCAGCCGGCACAAAGCTGCCCATCTGAGCAAGAAGAACAAGCATGGCCGCCTGCCGAAGGTAAGTGCTTTTGCCGCCCATGTTAGGCCCCGTGATAAGCAGCAAACTCGGCCCCTCACCGGCGGCATTCAAGTACAAATCATTCGCAATGAACCGCCCCTCGCGCGTTTCCTCCATCCATTGCTCGATCACCGGATGCCTTCCAGCCACGGCTTCGATCACCGGCTCGTCGACGATTGCGGGCCGCACATAACGCCGGAGAGCCGCCAGGTGGGCAAAGTTTGCCAGCAGGTCCGCCTCCGCCACGGCGGCGCTGCTGCGCCGTATCCGCCCAGCAGCCTCCAGCAACGCTAGGCGCAACTCGACAAAAATCCGCTTCTCAATTTCAATCGACCGGTCGTGCGCCGTCAGTATTTTCCGCTCGTACTCTTTGAGCTCCGGCGTCGTAAACCGCTCGGCATTTACCAGCGTCTGTTTGCGCTCATAATCGGCCGGCGCGAGCGCCATGTTAGCCTTGGTGATCTCGATGTAATACCCAAACACCGAGTTATACCGCACCTTCAGCGAACCTATGCCCGTCCGCTGCCGCTCCCTCTCTTCAACCGCCGCAATCGCCTGCCGCCCCGTCGTGGAAATCGTGCGCAGCTCGTCCAGTTCCGCATCCACACCTGCCGCAATCGCGCCCCCATCCACCAGCGTCAGCGGCGGCTCTTGCACAAGAGTCCTCTCAATGCGTGCGGTCACGTCTTCGAGGGTATCCAGTCGCCGCGCCAGCTCCCGCCAGTGCGCTGCCTGCATCGCCTCGATCGCAATCTTCAATCCGGGCAGCCTGCTTAAACTTGCAGCCAGCGCCCGCACATCCCTCGGCCCTGCCGAGTCCAGGCTCAGCCGCGCCAGCAGC
Source organism: Acidobacteriaceae bacterium (assembly GCA_003138365.1). GTDB lineage: Bacteria > Acidobacteriota > Terriglobia > Terriglobales > Acidobacteriaceae > Telmatobacter. The sequence goes on along the minus strand of PLFY01000048.1, from coordinate 10,570 downwards.
CTCTCCAAATCCAGAATCCCGCTAAACGCCCGCCGAATCTCCTCGCGACGCAGCAGGTCCCCATGCGCCTCGGCCACCGCTTCATACCGCGCCTCCAGCGCCACTGCATCGACCAGCGGCCGCAGAATCGTCGCCCGCAGCAGCCGCTTTCCCATCGGCGTCTGGCACGCATCCAGCGTGTGAAACAGCGTCGCCTTGGTATCCTGGCCAACAAACAGAGGCTCCACGAGTTCCAGATTTCGCACCGTCACCTGGTCCAGTTCCAGCGCCGTCGAGTGCTCCTCAAACTTGAGGCTGTCAATGTGCAGCGCCTCGATCTTCTGTGTCGTCCGCACGTAATGCAGCACCGCTCCGGCCGCAATCGCCGCAGCCGGATGCCGGTCCAGTCCAAATCCCTCCAGCGAACGCACATTCAGTTGCCGCTCCACCAACGGCACCGCAAACTCCCTGGTCCACACCCAGTCCGGAACCCGCGTGCGCGCCGGAATCCGCTCGAGCAGCGCCGGCAGTTCCGCACTCTCCGCCACCAATACCTCGCTCGGCCCCGCCTTCAGAATTTCGTCCACCGCCTGCTGCGTTGCTGCGGCCCCGGCAAACTCCGCGGTCCGAAACTCCCCAGTAGAAACGTCCAGCAGCGCCACCGCACACACCGGCTCTTTGCCCGGCCCGCTCTGAAACAGCGCCGCCAAAAAATTGTTCTGCTCCTGTCCCAGCGCCGCGTCCAGAGCGGTGCCCGGAGAAAGCACCCGCGTCACTTCCCGGCGCACGATCTTCTTCGTGAGCTTGGGGTCTTCCATCTGGTCGCAGATGGCGATGCGATAGCCCTTGCGCAGCAGCCGCGTCAAGTAGTTCTCCACCGCGTGATAAGGAACCCCGCACATCGGCTGCAAGCGCTCCCGGTCCCGCGCCGTCAGGGTCAATTGCAACTCCCGGCTCACCGTTACCGCATCGTCGTAGAAGAGCTCGTAGAAATCCCCCATTCTGAAAAATAGCAACGCATCGGGATTCTCACGCTTCGCCGCCGTCCACTGGCGCATAAATGGCGTCAATTCCGCCGGGGCCTTGTCAATTGCCGGTATGGGCGGCGTCAGATCCTTGGGACTCTCCTCCAAGGGCGGAAACGGCGGCGCTGCGGGTTGGATGTCATCCCTGATCACGTTGGCTTTAAGAGTACCGTGTCGGCAAGGTGAAAAGGTAGTCTGACCCGCCCGCAACCCGCTAACCCCTTGGTTCTGCTCATCCAGGCCTTCTGCATCTGGTCTGCCCTGGAACACCCGCTTGTTGACCTGACTCACGGTCTGAGCCATTATGCACAGCATTGCGTCCGCAGATGAGCAAACCTAGAACTCAAGGAAGCCGTTCGCCACGGTCGGGTTCCGCGCGTACTTACGCATCCTATTCCGGGCAAAACAAGGAGAATCGAATGAAATTCAGGAAGCTATATGCTGTCGCCTTCGGGCCGCTCGCCGTGCTTGCGTTGTCGCTGCCGGTAACGGCACAGGTGGCCACGCAATCGACCACCACCACAGAGACTCACGAGAATCAGCCGGTAACCCAATCCACGCAGACGACCGAGACCAAATCGAAGTACCATCACCACAAAAGCAAGACAAAGGTGAAGGAAACGACGACTACAACCCAGGCCCCAGTCGTCCGGGAGCACACTGACACGATGACCACAACCACGGTACCGGCCGAGCGCCCGCACACCGAGACGACGACCACGACCACGGCTCCGTAGTAGTAACTCCGGGAAGTCGGGTAGGATGCTCATCGGTAGCTCGCCCTTTCAGTCAAGGCGGGGAACATGCCATCGGTCTGCTTGGGGAGCGGAACGGTGGCATGTACGATAGGCCCTGACAGCGTAGAATTCTCCGAGGACTGACCGGGCGCCCAGCGCGGCGGACCTGGCCATCGGAGAAAAATGAAATGAAGACTCGCCTGCTTGCAACAGCGATGCTTGTTGCCCTGAGCCTGACTGCCGGCGAGGGAAGCGCCTGCGCGGCCAAGGCCCCCAAACCCGTTAGCGCCAAGAAATTCGATGTTCTGGCCGACGCAGCGCTCGCAGCAATGAAACAGCGCGCCGCCGAACTCAATATCTCTGGAGTCGCGGTGGTTTCTTATGCCCAGGGCGATACCATTCAGGGCTGGATTTCAAAGATGGCGGTGGTGGGCCGCATGACCGACCCCAAAGCCAGCGCAAATGGCAACAATCTGCTCGGAATCGCGTACGCAAAATCGGCGGAAATGGCCGACACGCTCCAGAACAGCGGCACCGCCAAGCGGCTGCCCATGACCGGCGAATTCGGCTGGCAAGGCGGCGTCATTGCCCGAACCAGCACTGGCTACGTCATTGTGGCCTTCAGCGGGGGCAAGTCCGAGGATGACGTCCAGGTCTCCCACTCCGGTCTTGAAGTGCTCAAAGGCGCGCTGTAGGTTCAGAACCTGGCCGATGCCTTTTGCGGCTACCCGCCGATCCGGCTTGCCCAACTGGCAGCTCACCGACAGCGGTTCTTCCCGTTTTTTGGGTAATTTTGGGGAATCTCTGAACAAGTTCTTCCTGGCGACAAACATTCCCTCAAGGGCTAACGCCCGCGTTGATCTTGCAGCATTTGCGGCACGCGACCCAGGGGTGTCCCTGGGTGCCCCGGTCGTGCCCTGACACAATATGGACTTGTGCAGAGGTTCCTTAGACACTGCGCTTCCCAGCGATTCGATCATTCTCAGACAACGATTGTTCCCGATCCGATAAGCTTCACAGCACTATTTGCGCAAATCCCGTGGCCTGAAGCTTTGCGATTACTCAGAATTGGTGGTAGGAAGGTCATCAATTCGTAGCAAATGGCGGCCTGAGGATTTCCGTTTCGCCCAAGAAGGGTTGCGAATCACCGCAATTACCGAGATGCGCCGACTGGCAGTTTTACTGACAAGAAAACAAGATTTCGATTGTGCTGCAAGTTCAACAATCGAAACGGGAAAAGCGTTTTCGGGCAAAAAAGCAAGTTAGCCCCCGCTGAAGTGGGGATGGCGAGTGAGCAAGTTAGCGGCGGCAACGTCGGACGCAGTTTCATGCCTCCGTGGGTCGGCAACGCCGGTGGGAGACTAACCAGTAACGGGCAGTTTCTGACGCCCGATCTCTGATCTCTGACCCCTGACTTGGTGATTTGCGTCACAGTATACTGGTCACTTACGCCGTTAAGGTGAAGATCGATATGTATCTGCTTTGGCTACGAGTTGCGGCTATCCTCTACGCGGCGGCAAGTGTCGCCGTCTTCCCGGCCGTGCTCTATGGCCTGATCCGGTGGCGCAAGACCTGCGTCCACCTGGGCGGACTTGCCTTCTTCTTTCACTTCGTCTCTGTGGTTGAAATGCTCGTGCAGGCCCATCGCTGGATGCCGGTGGGCGTGCGCGAAGTGGAGTCGCTGCTCGGCCTCGCCGTCGCTGGCGCATTTTTCCTGGTTTGGTGGCTGTACGATGCTATCTCCCTTGGTATCTTTGCCCTACCGGCAACATTCTTCCTGGTTCTTGTTCCCGCGCTGGGACCGGATCGCTACATGTTTCCCTCCGCGGGGGTGCGCAATAGCTGGCTGGTGGCCCACATCATCGCACTGCTGATGGCCTATGTAGCGCTCTGCTTCAGCATGCTGGCCTCCGTGCTCTATCTCATCCAGGAACGCCGCATCAAGAGCAAGCCGAAGCCGGGTCAGGATTCCTGGTGGGCGCCGTTCGACTGGTTGCCAGCCCTCGATACGCTCGAGCGCATCGCCCACGCAACGCTGGAGTTTGGCTTTCCCTGCATGACCGTCGGCCTTGTCATTGGCTCCGTTCTGGCGCAGGAGACCCCGCTTGGCGCAGCCTATTTTCTTGACCCCAAAATCATCGCCGCCTTTGTCAGTTGGGCCGTATATGTGGTGTTGCTGCTGGTGAGGAGGAGCGCGGGCATCCGCGGCCGCAAAGCGGCGTATCTTTCTGGCGCTGTCTTTTTGGTTGTGGTGTCCGTGTGGGCTGCCAACCTGATCAGCCACGTGCACAGGTACGGTCCCCAATGACCCTGGCGCTCATTGGCGTGAACTATAAGACCGCGCCCATTGCCGTGCGCGAGCAGATCGCCATCTCCCGCGCGGACCTGGCTGAAACCACGCGCGCGCTTGCCGCCACTCCGGGCGTGACGGAGTGCATGATCGTCTCCACCTGCAACCGTGTGGAGCTGCTGGCCGCCGTGGAGACAGAAGATGTGGACCTGACCGGGTTTCTGCACCGGCACTTCGGCCTCGACCCGGCGTTGCTGGAGCCGCATATTTATCAGCGGCGCGACCGGGATGCGGTGCGCCATCTCTTTCGCGTGGCCGCCAGCCTGGATTCAATGGTGGTGGGCGAACCACAGATTCTGGGCCAGGTAAAAGAGGCATTCGCCGTGGCGCGCGCCTCTGGCACCGTGGCTGGCCAACTGGAACACCTGCTGCAGAGCGCCTTTGCCGCTGCCAAGAAGGTCCGCACCGAGACCGAGATCGGCTCGAATTCGGTTTCTATCGCCTCAGTGGCTGTGGACCTGGCAAAGAAGATATTCGGCTCGCTCCAGGGCCGGACCGTGTTCCTGGTGGGCGCGGGCAAGATGAGCGAACTGGCGGCGCGCCACCTGGTGGAGCAGGGTGCGGGCGCTATCCTGGTGAGCAATCGTACGCAGGAACGCGCCCGCCTGATGGCAGAGGAGTTTCAGGGCCGTGTGATCCCATTCGAGCAACTCTATGAGGCGGCCAGCGAGGCGGATATCGTCATCAGCTCGACGGGGGCGCCGCATCCCATCTTCCGTCGCGAGCATGGGCAGGCGTTCATGCACCGCCGCCGCAACCGGCCGATGTTCTTTATCGATATTGCCGTTCCGCGGGACGTGGATCCGGCGATGAATAAGCTGGAAGGGATCTTCGTTTACGACATCGACGACCTGCAGGCGGTTGCAGCCGCCCACATGGCCGAACGCAGTCGCGAGGCCAGCGACGCTGAGACGCTCATCGCGGAAGAAGTGGAGCGGTTCCAGCAACACCAGCGGACGGTGAATGTGGCTCCGGCGATTGTGGCTCTGCAACGCCAGGCCGAGGAGATTCGCCAGGCTGAGTTGCGAAGGGTGCAAATTCGCCTGGGTTCGCTCAGCGCGGAGCAGGTTGCCGCCGTGGAGGCGCTGACCCGCGGCCTGGTCAACAAGTTCCTTCACCCGCCGATGCAAGCTTTCAAACAGGCTGCTCGTGAGGGCAACTCAGTCAGGCTCGATGCGCTCTGCGAGGCTTGGTCGGTGTCTGCCGCCGCAATCCATGAAGCGGAGCCCGAAGTTCCCGCGGTTGCGGTGAATCCAACGAGTTCCGCAACAGAGAGAGTCGAAGCCCAGACCATGAACGAAGCCGAAGCCAGAGTGGAGACACGCCCTTGAACCTTCGCATTGGAAGTCGTGGCTCACAACTGGCGCTGTGGCAGGCAAACCACGTTGCGGCTCTGCTCCGTGGACAGGGGCATTCAGTCGAGATCGAGATCATCAAGACCACTGGCGACCGGCTGCAGGAAGTTACCTTTGCGCAAGTTGGATCCAAAGGGATGTTCACCAAGGAAATTGAGGAAGCGCTTGCAGAGGGCCGTGTGGATCTGGCCGTACATTCGCTCAAGGACCTGCCGACGGAGCTGCCGGAGCCGTTTGCGTTGGCGGCGACGCCGCCACGGGTGGACCCGCGGGACGCGTTTGTTTCGGTAAAGTACTTGAGCCTGGCGGCATTGCCCCAGGGCGCTCGGGTGGGCACCAGCAGCCAGCGGCGGCGTGCTCAGTTGAAGGCGCTGCGGCCGGACATTGAGGCGGTTGAGTTCCGAGGGAACGTCGATACGCGGTTGCGGAAGCTGGCTGAGGGGCAGGTGGACGCGATTCTTCTGGCTTCCGCCGGACTGGACCGGCTGGAAAAGACCGAGTGGGTCCGGGAGCGGTTGGAGCCCAAGGATTTCTGCCCGGCTGCCGGCCAGGGCTCGCTGGGAATTGAGACCCGCAAGGACGATGCGGCAACCATCAAGGCCGTCGCATTCCTCAACGATGCGGATACACGCTTTGCAGTGACAGTCGAACGTGCCGCCCTGGCTGCATTGGGCGGCGGGTGCCAGGTGCCTATCGGTATTCATTGCCGGCCATGCCCTGAGCGGTCGGTAGGGGGAGGCGAATGGTTTGAGATTTTCGCCGTCGTTGCGGACCCGGCGACCGGAGCAGAGGTGCGGGTGTTTCATCTTGAGCCTCGGACCGATTTGGACCCGGCGGCTGTTGGATTGCTTACAGCCGAGAAGCTGATGGAGGCGGGAGCGGGGCCGCTGCTCGAGGCCGCGAACGAGGCATCAAAGTGACTTCGCTGCCATTGGCGGGGCGTCGAGTTCTGGTGACCCGCGCCCTGCATCAGGCGGGAAAGCTCAGCGATGGGTTGCGGGCGCTGGGCGCGGAACCAGTTGAGGTTCCGGTGTTGGAGATTCGGCCTCCGGCGAGTTTTGACCTGCTGGACGCGGCTCTCCGCAAGCTCGATGGCTACGATTGGCTGATTCTGACCAGCGCCAATGCGGTGCGGGCACTCGCCGAACGGGCGGCGGCGCTGGGGATTGTGCTCGTCCAGCCTGCTTCGCTCAAGGTCGCTGCTATTGGGGAAGGGACAGCGGAGGCGGCGCACAGGGCAGGATTGCACATTACTTTTGTTCCAGTTACATACGTGGCCGAAAGTTTGATTCAAGGACTGCTGGAAGGGGACCGGTTTCGGACAGCCGGGCAGAAAATCCTGCTTGCTCGTGCAGCAGTTGCACGGGATGTGATCCCGGATGCATTGCGGGAAGCCGGGGCGGAAGTCCAGGTTGTGGACGCGTACAGGAACGCTTTGCCGGAGGCGGCGCCGGAGCAGCTTCGCGCGGCAATCGCGGGAGGAATCGACGCTGCGACGTTCACCAGCTCGTCCAGCGTGACGCATCTGGCGGAGGCGGCGCGGCTGGCTGGGGTTGCGTGGCCGTTCACTGCGGTTCCGGCTGTCTCGATTGGACCAATTACCAGCCAAACGCTGCGGGATCTCGGCTGGGAGCCAGCCTTTGAGGCGAGTCCTTCCGACATTCCGGGGTTGATCGCCGCTGTAGTGAGCGCCATGAAGGGCTAGAAAAGGACGACTTGCAGGCCCACAAAAGATGTCTTTGCTTGTCGAAAAGCAAGAATGTCTGCCTATCGATCATCCGATGGAGCCGAAAGTCTGCGCACGAGCCGGCAAAGAGGCGCAAAACTCCGCGTTTTTTGCCTTGTTTGGGCCGAAATTGGCGCATTTCTCGCTACGACTGCCACGTTTTGTCCGTGGAACGGCAGAGCTGTTCGAGGTTGCAGCGGTCGCATTTGGGCTTGCGGGCATCGCAAACCTGGCGGCCGTGATGGATGAGCTGGTGTGAGAAGGCGATCCAGCGGTCCTCGGGTAGGATGCGCATCAGTTCCTGCTCGACTTTTTGGGGCGTGTCGCCTTTGGCCAGGCCGAGGCGGCGGGCGATGCGGAAGACGTGGGTATCGACCACAACGCCTTCGGCCTTGCTGAATGAGACTCCGAGAACAACGTTGGCGGTCTTGCGGGCCGCGCCAGGGATGGTGATGAGCTCGGCCAAGGTTTGCGGGACCTCGCCGCTGAATTCAGAGCCTACCTTGCGGGCCGCACCCTGGATGGATTTGGCCTTGTTGTGGAAGAAGCCGGTGGTGCGGATGAGAGCTTCGAGCTCCGGGAGCGTTGTCTTGGACATGGCGGCCGGCGTGGGGAAGCGGCGGAAGAGTTCGGGCGTCACCATGTTGACGCGGACGTCCGTGCATTGGGCGGAGAGAATGGTGGCGACGAGCAGTTCCCAGGGAGAGCGGTGGGTGAGGGCGCACTCGACGGCGGGATAGGCTTCGTCGAGGGCTTTGAGGATGGAGGCGATGCGGTCTGGGGCGAGCGGGCCGCGAGGCGAGCGGCTGGCGAGCTTCGGCTTCGGCTGCTTCTTTGCGGCGGGCTTGCGGGTTGTTTTGGTTCCGGGCATGGTGGACGAGTCCGTTCTGTTGGGGTGAGGTTGGCCGTCTCCCATTCTTGCCGCTAAGGGAGCGTTGGGGCAAGAAGAGGCGCATTCTGAGCTGGCGTTTCAGAGGTCGAAGAATCGGGCCGATTTTGTGCGAAAAACGGGTAAAACAGCCGATGTTTGGCCAGAAACGGGGCCTTTTCAGGGGTTTATGTTTACCAGTTAGATAACTTGCCTCCCTTCTGTCGTCTTCTCGATCTATTTGATTATAAATTGCTTATGAGCAATCTGGAACGGGCGGCAGGCCCCAAAAAACAGCCAAAATCGGTAGGGGGGGGTGGGGTCGGCGGCTTTTTAGCGGTTAGTAGTCAGTTGCCAGTTAAACCCCGCACCCTTGACTGCTTCTATTGTGCGCCGAGGGAAGATAATTCTCTGCAAAAAGTGGCGGGGAAAAGTTTGTGGTTTCCCAGGTCCCAGAAGCGCGACCTGGGGACCCGGCGAGATCGCCGCATTGTGTCGGCTTCCTGGTCCCGGTCTTGGGCACGGATTCTCTGGCGACTGGTTTGTGGATGGGCTTTGCGACCGCGGGCATGTTGGATTTACCTGTAGAGAATCATGCTATCCCAGCGTTGCCGCAGATGGCGTGCAAGGATGGGACACCTGAAACTGGGATAGATTGCCTAGGGGATTTGCCGCAGTAATCAAAAATGTGTACTCTTAATTCGTGAAGAGTTCGGAGTTCAAACGGTGGTTGGCAAAACAGGGCGTAACGTTTGGAGCCCCAAAAGGATCGCATCTCAAGCTCTTCTATAAGGGGGGGGCAGTCGATCTTGCCGATGCACGACAAAGAGCTCGGCAAAGGTCTCGTTGAAACCATCAAGAAGCAACTCGGTCTCAAGGAGCAGGAGTAATCGTATGCGCGGCTATCCAGTAAATCTCCGTAAGGATGGAAAGTTCATCCTCGTTACTTTTCCGGACATTCCCGAGGCAATTACCCAGGGTGTGGATCGGGCCGAGGCGCTGGCGATGGCGAAGGAAGCGCTCGAAGTTGCGATGGACTTCTATTTTGAGGATCATCGCCCGGTTCCCCCGCCGTCTCAACCCAAGCGCGGTCAGGCGGTGGTCGAGTTGCCCGTGAGCGTCGCGGCGAAAGTTCTGTTGCTCAATGAGATGTTGCGCCAGAAGGTTCGGCCCATTGAGTTGGCGCGGCGGATCGGGGTGACGAAGCAGGAGGTGAACCGGCTAACGGACCTGAAACATGCTACCAAGATTGACCGTATCGATGCGGCTTTGCGGGCGCTGGGGAAGAGGCTTGTTCTGGATGCGGCGTGACGGGTGGGCGGAGTGGTCATTTTCGGTTGAGGTTCATGCTATCCCACCCATTCCGCGATGAGACTGCGGAATGGATGGGGCACGCGCATCACAGCCCACTGCTTAAACGCGAGGCCGTGGCTAAAGCCAGTCCTAATCCAGGATCGCATTCAGGGGCCTGAAGGCCCCTGCTCCCTCCGATTGAAGATTCAGGGGCGAGAAGATCCCTGCGCTCTCCGGCAGGAAGCATGCGTTGACCTGCGGGAGCGATGGGATCAGGAGAGAAGGCGGGCGCGCTTGCCTTGCGATTTGAGTAGGGAGACAGCCTTTTTGTCGAAGGAGACAAACTCCTCCGCGCCCAGCCAGCGGCCTTCGTAGGCAATTGCTCCGTCGGCAAAATCGCCGCCCCGGTCGAGGAATTCTAATCCTGCCTCGACGGTCAGCCGGTTCGTCACTACGTTCTCGCTGTCTATAAGCGCACGAATGGAGTGAGCCACCTCCGCAGGGGGCCTTTTATAGCCACTCCGCATGACCCAAACGAACTCGCAAAGGGCTGCCACGGGGATTGCAACCAAGTCCGCTGTCCGTAGTGCATGAGCGGCAGGCCGCGTTTGTGTTGGGTCATCGCGTACTGCAGCCCGCAACAGAACATTCGTGTCCGCGACGATCTTCATCGCTTGCCCGCCCAGGCGTCTTCGGTAATCTTCTTGATTTGGGCAATGGAGAGCCTGGGCCCACCTTTCTGTTCCAGGCTTCCGATGAATTTGTCGATCGAGCCTGTTCGCGGGGCAGCACCGAGCGCGAGCCGTCCGTCCGGCAGTTTGTCCACCTCAACCCTCTGGCCGGGAGTGACGTTCAAGTGCCGGAGCAGTTCCCGCTTCAACGTGATCTGGCCCTTTGCTGTAACGGTAAGAGTCGCCATAGAAAGCCTTTCCATTTCATTGTAAGGTAAAACTTCCTTACCGTGCAATTGAAAGAGCCGCCGCAGCGATCACTTAGATACTGTCCAGAAACTCTGGAGCGATGTCGAACATGGAACAAAAAGGCATCCCTCAGGGGCTAAAGCCCGCGAATAGTGTGCCTGGTTTGCGGCACGGCTGAAGCCGTGCCCTTTCAAAGCATCGACTTGGTTTGCGGCACGGCTGAAGCCGTGCCCTTTCAAAGCATCGACTTGGTTTGCGGCACGGCTGAAGCCGTGCCCTTTCAAAGCATCGACTTAGTTTGCGGCACGGCTGAAGCC
>PLFY01000200.1:6944-9186 GCA_003138365.1 Acidobacteriaceae bacterium | reverse complement strand
CGTTTTCTGATGACCGTTAACAGGTAGTGACCAGCACATCTATCGGGGCCGCTCTCCTGCTCCAGTAGGGTTGATTCTCGGCCACGAAAACACCGGCGAAGTCGTCGAGGTGGGTCGGGATGTAGAGTTCATTAAGAAGGGCGACCTCGTTTCTGTCCCATTCAACGTTTCCTGCGGGCGCTGCCGCAATTGCAGAGAGGGGCACACCGAAATTTGCATGAACGTCAACCCTGCGATTCCCTGCGGAGCGTATGGTTTCAATCTCGGCGGCTGGCAGGGCGGTCAAGCCGAATATATGATGGTGCCGTATGCCGACTTCGCTCTTCTGAAGTTTCCAGACAAAGATCAGGCGATGGAACATATCCTTGAGCTCACCTTTCTCTCGGACATTCTGCCCACTGGCTTCCACGGGTGCGTGATAGCAGGCGTCAAGCCCGGATCGACCGTGTATATCGCTGGAGCTGGGCCGGTAGGCCGGGCGGCGACGGCAAGTGCTCGCTTGTTAGGGGCGTGGGCCATCATTGTCGGGGATACCAACAAGGAGCGGCTGGCGGTCGTGAAGAAAGCCGGCTACGAGGTCGTGGATATTTCCAAGACCGCTTCACTCGCAGATCAGATCGAGGCAATCGTCGGCGTCCGCGAGGTGGATTGCGGGGTTGACTGTGTCGGATTCGAGTCGCATGGTTACGGCCCCGGCGCGGGAGAAGATTCGGCAGCGGTGCTTAACGGCCTGCTTGAGGTGGTTCGCTTCGGCGGTGGGATGGGTATTCCCGGAGTCTACATCGCCGGGGACTTGGAAGCCTGTAACGAAACGGAGAAACAGGGCAGCTATAACCTCGATTTCGGCAAAGCGTGGATCAAGTCGCCGAGTTTGAGGGCGGGACAGTGCCCAGTGGTCAAGTACAGCCGGGACCTGATGATGGCAATTCTGTGGGGCCGAATGGATTACCTGAGCGAGGTCATGAATGTAGAGGTTGTCTCACTCGACAGAACGATTGAAGCATACCGGACGTTCGACGAAGACTCGGCGAAACAATTCATCATCGATCCGCACAACAGCCTGAAGAAGGCCACCATTGATCGGCGAGTAATTTTCGACCGGGTTCCTCACTCGGAGAGCATCCACAAATAGAATCAAGGTGCTTCTCGGTCTCTGACCGCGTAGTGTGGTTTCTTTTGTGACCCAACTTTGCGTGGGCCTTTATGCGCGTAAAGCGCCAGTCGATGGTGGTTTGGTTGCGGCTCATTTTGAGGGCCCAAGATAGGAAGGAACAAATGAAGAGTACGATTGAAAGTGCATCTCCGTACGTTCTACCGTCCCTGCCCTACGCAGATGACGCGCTGGCTCCCGTAATCTCAGCACACACCATTGGCTTCCACTACTGCAAGCATCACAAGGGATATGTCGATAACCTAAACAAGCTGGTGGCAGGAACGGAGTTTGCGGACCTTCCGTTGGAGAATATCATCACCGCGACAGCCGGCAAAGCTGATAAGAACGCTATCTTCAATAATGCAGCGCAAACATGGAACCACACGTTTTACTGGCACAGTCTGAAGCCGAAGGGCGGTGGTGAACCACCCGCGGTATTGAAGCAAACGATCGAGGCTTCCTTCGGCACCTTGGATGCATGCAAGAAGGAGTTGGCGACTGCTGCAATGACCCAGTTTGGCAACATGAACAGCCGTTCGACCGACGCCTCCGATTGCACCCGTGATGAGAATGGTTTCTCCCGGCCTCGGCTGAATGCCAACTTCTATCACTTGGGCACCGGTGAGCAATACCAGAGGCAATACCGCTGCGTCGATGGCGTCAAGAGCACCAGGTGTCCGAGTCTCCAATTGCACAGATAGCTCACTGCCTTGTTAGAGGATTATTCAGGATGTGCTGGAATTATTCTTTTGCAAAGAGAGATACAACTACAGCGGGCGGCTACTCTCTGTTCTTGGAAGATAACGGGAGTGCAAGAAGGGCTTGTTTCGGAATACGGGTCGATGCAGCGATGCATCGCATGGCATTTGGAAAGAAAAAAAGACCGAAAAGAGCCAGGCTGCGACCCGCTTTGGTGACCATGGACCGCGAGAGACGGCTTGCAAGACTCATACCTCGGTTAAGCTGAGCATGAAGCCTATGGTTGTACTGTTCAGCGCTTTCGCCAGCCAGATACATCTCCGTGGCAAGGGCAGCACTGTGCAAGGCGATCGACATCCCATCTCCTGTAAACGATGGGATTACCGCAGC
>PLFY01000200.1:0-6865 GCA_003138365.1 Acidobacteriaceae bacterium | reverse complement strand
TTGCCACCCGCCAATCCTGCGTAACTCAGCCTGTCGAACTACCAAGCATAGATTGGCTATATCTCTCTCAACTAGAGAAAGTCCACCGTATCCTCTGGGGAATAGAAATAGCTCAATGAACTCTCTCAACATATCGGTCTGGGACGGATCGAGTTGCCAGTGCAATTTGAAGGCGACCAGGTCGCCTTGACCGGTGTGTGCACGCTCCCATCCTCGAAGATCGTGTTTGCCGTTGGCAAGAAACACTGTATGAGCGCACACCGATTCGCCGCCTCGGAGTTGCGCAAACCATAGGTTGTCCTGAATATTTAGTTGTTCCACGAACGCGCCACGCTGCACTTTGCATCCTCTTTCTTCAGCGCGTGAGAGCAAGGCTTCATCCAGAGTGAATCGTGAAAGCGAGAGCGCGGTGAAGGGCAAAGCTGTCTCCACCGCTCTCTGCTTTGAGGAAAGGCGTACAAAGCGGATCGTCGCCGCACCTAGATCCAATGGGTTGATCCCTACCTGATTGAGATACTCAACGGCTTCTGGGCTCAGGAACTCACCGCATACCTTGTGGTGCGCAGCGCTCTCCTTCTCAAGAAGAGCCACCTGTCGTCCTGCGGCTGCCAGTCGGATTGCCACCATTGAGCCCGCAAGCCCTCCTCCAATGACAAGATTGTCAACAGTTGGGTCTACAGCTCTCACTGATGCATCCTCCATGATCATGGCTTTCGCCGGGATACACACAGACGTGCAGGTGTGAAGGTCTCGATATCGATGTCTTGATATTCAAGGCCTGCGGCGGCGCACATCCGTTGCCAGTCTTCCAGCACAAAAGACCGCGCTATTGAGATGGGGCCGTCATGCTGCACAAAGGAATGGAGCCTTGCCAACTTTGAGAAGATTTGGAAGGAATAGTAAGGAATCGCAGCGCGAGATAGATCGTTGATAAACCATCCCAGCCTGGCATGCTGCTCCATCCATTGCAAGAATCTAACAATATTGTCTTCNNCTTGATGCCGGAGTTGCCTCCGCGGCTATCACCATAGCGTCTGAATTCAGCTCAAGGCCAGTCAGTTCCACGGCAATGCCGCGCTTACGTGCCCATTGCTCAATCCTGCGCAACCCGTCTCCATAGCCGCAGGCAACATCGAGTATGCAGATCGGATCCGCTAGCGCCGATAGTTCATCCGCTAGAGTATCAAGCCAATGCATCTGAGGCCGATAGGCTAGGGTCCAACGGTTTGTCCAAGCAAGATCACAAAGACAGGCGCGCATCTCATCGCGGCTGCATGGCGCGTCCATGAGTTCATCAAGCTGCGAGCGATAGCGGAAATCCGGCGCGTTATGCTGCATGGAAGAGCATCGTTTCCGCAGTCAGCCCGGGTCCAAACGACATGGCACAGCCTTGCTGCCCTGCCTGGGCTTTTTCCATGATCTGCTGCAACACAAACATCACGGTAGCAGAGGACATATTGCCGTATCGCGCCAGAATATCGCGTGAGCAAGCTAGTGCATCAGTGCGCAACCTGAGGCCCTTCTCCACAGAGTCAAGAATCGAGCGGCCTCCAGGATGCACTGCCCACCAATCGATGGAGGATATAGGTTGCCCTCGCGTAATCTCAATGCCTGATTCTTTCAGCGCGCGGCCGATCTCTCCTGGGACCTCTCCGGAGAGATGCATGTCGAATCCACGGTGGCCAACCCGCCACGTGATCAGGTTGCTTGTCTGGGGAATGTTGAGCGCCAAAAAACTATCAATGGCAAGCCCTTTCTTTTGCGCCGTAACCAGCGATGCGGCACAGCCATCGGCAAAGACCAGGAAAGACAGGACCTGCTCCAGTTCATGAGTTTCTTGAAAATGCAGCGAACAGAGCTCAAGGTTCAATACCAGAACCGCGGCTTCCGGCACCGAGCGAACGATGTGATGTGCCGACTTGAGCGCGTTGATTGCTGCGTAGCATCCCATGAAGCCGATCATGGTACGTTCGACTGACGGATTGAGCCCGAGATGATTGACTACTTCGAAATCCAAACCCGGTGCGTAGAGTCCGGTGCAAGAGGTTACGATCACGTGCGTAATTCCGCGTCGCTCCTCTTGAGTCAGAGAGAGATTGTCCAGCGCGCTGTGTGCCAATTGCGGGGCAAAGCGTTCGAACAACTGCATACGGCGCGCTGTTGAGGGAAAGTCGCCTGGCACATAGATACCCTCCGCATCGTGCCACGAACCGTCTGGTATGGCGCTAGGATTCACGAATGAATACCGGTGTTCGATTGCCGACAATCGTGCCATGCGGCGAAACAACTTTCGGACCGTACCCTCTGCAAGAAAATTGGCCGCAAAGTCAATGAAGGCATGATGGACATCGTGTTGAGGGGTTGCTGTCGCAATGCGGTTAATGTGTGCGGTTGTCATTCCTACCCCTTCTGGTAGCAAATAGCTTATATTGACGGAATATCAGGACAGACTACACAACGAGCTAAGCCGTCCCAACTTGTCTCAAAGACAGCAGGAGAACTTTGACCACGATTATCCTATTGCCTGATATGGATACGCCAAGTTTTCGATAATTATCACATTGGACGCAGCGACTGTCTGCTCAGTTTCGCTCAACTGCGAAAAGCTATAATGGGGATGTCGATATGGAAGCGACTCCGGGCTATCATACGGAAGCAGATGCCGACGTGGGTTGAGGGCCGTGGACAAGCTCACTGTAGCTGATAGTCCGCTTTTGGGACGCTTCGTGGATTGGCTGAACCAAGGGGTATCTCGGCATTCTGCTCGCTGATTTGATCGTGCAGAATCACATTCAGCAGCGACTTGTGAACCCGGATGCGGTCTTTGTATTCGATAAACCCGAGATTCCGAAAGCGATTCATAAAGAAGCTCACACGCGATCGGGTGGTTCCGATCATCTCCGCGAGCGTCTCTTGAGAAATCTTTGGAATGAATTCTACTGGTTCTTCCGGCTCTCCGTATTCGGCCATCAACAGCAGAATTCGCGCCAGCCGCTTTTCGCTAGAGTTGAAAAGATGATCCACCAGATCAGCCTGGATGCGCATACTGTTCTCGATCAGATACTTCATGAACAATTCTGAAAACCCGTGTTCATCGCGCATCAGACGGACCATCTCACTCCGCCAGATTTTCAGCGTGGTGCAGGCGGTAACGGCTGTGGCTGTGGATAGACGCAGCCCCTCCACCGCCGCAAGTGAGAAATATTTCAAAAATCTTGGACAGTGTGCCGCTGAAATAGCGTCTAGTGAAGAGCACCGTGAATCGCGCAACCAAGGCACCGGGCAAGAGAGTATCACTGATCGCGAGATGTGCCTCACGTTGATGATGAGGCGCGGTATTCAAAGAAAGAGTGGAATCGATGGTTCCTCCCCACAAGCGGCATCAGCTCTCCAGCAAGCGTTCGAGCGCCTGGGCCTGAGTCAAGAATTTCTTGGGGCTTAGTTTGGCCAACTGCCCCAGATTATGCAGCTTCCAACGGATGCCGGGCAACTCGGCAAGATGTGTAATTCGCAGAAGGTCCCAGTCCGGTTGGTTGTGGACAAATGAAATCAGGAACTTGCGCTCATCCGCATCCAGACCGCGTTGAAGCTCACGGATAAGACGTTCCCGCACCGCAGTCAATTCGCTCAGTTCGACCGGCTCGGCTGTCATTCCCTTGAAGGTGCGCTCGTACTCCTGGCTTATGTCGCGGACAGAGGGGAACAGCACTTCATGCACCGGACGATTGTGGCAAGCCAAGTAGACGACGAATGCTCGCCGAATAGCAGGCGTAATGCCCTCATACGCAAAAAGTTGCAAGCAATCGAACAGATCCCGCGGATGCTGCCGGTCCATCGCGGCAACGAGCTTGCCTCCATACATATCTTCGAGCGAGACGACCGGCAGTTCGAGATCGGCCAGCAGGACTTCGCGCGCCCTGGGCGAGAGCGACGCATTGCGAATCGGATGCACGGTTCCGCGCATCACGAAGTTCACCTCGACTTTCAGCTCGACGTTGCCGCGCCTCACCAGGAGTTTGGTTTCGCCGGCGTCCGCGGATGCAATGGTATGCGTCAGAAATCCACGCGCTGTCAGCCGTGCCGCCGAGTTCCTTATCGCTTCGTTGATACGGGCCAACGCCTCTTCCCGTGAGAGCGTTTAGTCGGGAAAGACCAGATCGAGATCGACGGAGAGGCGCGGCATATCGCGCGCAAATAGGTTAATGGCCGTGCCGCCCTTGAGGGCGAAGATGCCATCTGCAAAGACCATGGGCGCGACCTGTGTCAGCAGTCTTACCGTGTCAAGATAGATTTGGTTCATGGTTTGAGCACCAGTAGACCGTCGGCGGAACGGGAAACCCAGGGCCGTTCGCTGCCGGTCGGTAGTTCCGCAGGATCGAGTTTCTTGATCCACGAGAGTGAGAATTCGCGCCCCAGTTGGAGGCAGAGGCGAACCGTCTTGACGTTCGTACAGCACTTCAGCAACTCGCGCAGCACATCGGCGCGAAGGTTGTAGGCGCTCTCCATCAGTTCTCTCGCCCCCTGAAGCGGCTGGCGTACGCCGACTTCGCTCAGTAATTCCAGTATCGCGCGCTCCGGCGCGGAAACCTGCGGGCCGTCGCTGCGCTCTTCAAACGGCGCGACATGCAATAGCTTGTCCGGCGGTTCCGCAAAGAGACGCTTGCGGTGATACTCCGCCGCAAATCGTTCCACAAACCAGGCTGGCAGCTTGGCCGCCACCGAACCGTACAAGTGAAGCGTCTCCTGCTGGGCAACGTAGTGGCGCACTCCGTACCAGTTCAATGCGGTTTTGCCGCCAACGTGAAATCCGGGGATCATACGCTCCAAAAGTCGAAGGGAAGGATGGAGTCCAGGGGCCTCGCTCTGCCGCACAAACACCCCCCTTGCCAAACGATTCAGCCAGCCAGCACGGACATAATGAACGGCAAGATCGGCCGATATGCCCAAGCTGGCAAGGTCCTCCGAAGTCACCGGAGTCCCCGCAACCGTCTGTGCATAGAGGCGATTTAGTTTGCTCTTGCTAGTCGTAGCCATACTGCGATTATAGGCACAATATCAAGGTAGGGCCAATTTGATACTGAATGAGTTGTCGTAGTGGCACTACGACAACTCATATTAAACAGATATTAAACAGAAATCCTGTCGAGTGAGACTTGAAGTTTGATCCTGCGTCCGGCTGAGATTATCAATTGCGCCCAACCAAAACCCGCCAGCCGCAGGAGACCTCCGGCAATCAGTCCACCGCCAAAGCACGCCCAGAGCAACCGGCCCAGGCGCCGCCTAGCTTCATCCGGAAATCTTCTGTGGCCGAACCGAAACATATCTGAGCTAGAGCCAGCTAATCGAGTTGACCTTTGTCTGCGTCTCCGCGTTCTCGGCAGGCCGCAGATACCTCATCGTAGAGGCCATATCGGCGTGCCCCATCATCTGCTGGACTGTTCGGAGATCAAGTCCTGAACGCAGCAGTTTGGTACAGTAGGTTGCGCGAAAGCGGTGAAGGAACCAACGCTCACACTCTTTTCTGGCAATACCAGCGTCGCATGTGCCGCAGTTGAGTCCGGGCCGCCGCACACATTGCTTCAAGAGACGCAGCAGTTCCCCAAGGCGGTGTGATCACTCCCCTTACACAAAAGGTAATTTGAGCCGGCGGTCTGGTTTATGGGTTGGGAACCGCCTTGCGTGGGGCCCTGCGGGACAGGAATGCTATGGCGAATGGTGATGGTGTCGTCTCCGATCAGGACGTCTTTCACAACGAGTCGAACGATTCGCTGACGCTCAATGATACTCAGCGTATCAGCAGCCCCGTGCAGGCGGTCGAGAAACGCCGTGAGGGTCTCCGCGAGGCGAAGGAAGGCCGCCCGATCATTGGCCTGGTCAGCGATTGCCTGCAACTCCGCACGGAGCGCCTGTTCGCGCTGGCGTAGCCCTGGCATGCGCTCACGCAACTCCTCGATCGACATGAGTGCTTCCTGGTAGGCGCTGAGAAGGCGTTCGATGCCTTTGCCCACATGCACCAATTCTCTTTGCAGACTCTGCTCGCGCTTTTTGGTCGGATCGGACGAGCGCGCTGCTGCCAGCCGACGATCCAGCTCTTGCTGTATGAGCGTGGGGTCTTCCAACAGCTTGATGACCTCGGCCCAAACGATCTGATCGAGCAGATCCTGCCGGACGAAGCGGCCGTTGTCGCAAACAGGGCCACCCAGTTTGCGCCAGCTATCCGAGCCAATGCATTTGTAGTAGTGGATCTTGCGTGCACTCGTTTGCGTCGATGTGCGCGAGAAGGCGTAGCCGCACTTCTGACAGCTGACCAGACCCTGCACGATACTTGGCTCGATGGTGCGGCGGCGCGATCTTATTTTGTTCTCCTGAAGAAGCTCCTGGGCGCGAGCGAAACTGTCTTCACTTATCAGTGCCGGCACGGGGATCTCGATCCATTCTTCGCGTGGGCGCTCGTGGCCTGCTGTCATGCTGGGTGTAACCACACCCCGCCGACGCAATGGACGGATGACACGCGTCCGTGAAGAGGCGCGCGTCTTGCCGAAACAGGCGACCCCACGATAGGCAGAGTTGCGCAACACGGCCCAGACGGTCGAGCGTTCCCACCGAGCGCTGGCTTTGCGTGTCGGTATGCCTTCGCCGTTGATCCGGCGGGTAATCTCGCCGATGCTGAGGCCTTCAACCGTGTACATCTCATAGATGCGCTCGACCACACGGGCCTCGGCTTCAAGCACGGCGTACGCGTCGGGTGCCTCGTCGGTCTTGCGGACATAACGGTACCCTGCTGGTACATGAGCCTGATCCACACCTGCCAGTTATGTGGCGTGGACTCCTTCGACTACCTGGTCGAGTTGCAGCGCCATGCCCG
>PLFY01000196.1:18921-25136 GCA_003138365.1 Acidobacteriaceae bacterium | reverse complement strand
CAACCCAAGCTACCCTTCGAGCTGCCCTACATGCTCAGGAAGTTGCGGATCATCTGATGGCCGCCGTCTGTTAAAACGCTCTCGGGATGGAACTGCACGCCCTCGACGGCGAGTGTGCGATGGCGCAGGCCCATGATCACCGATCCGCCAGCTTTGCCAGCGCCGTTGGCCTCCGGGGTGCGGGCGGTGACGATCAGGTCGGCGGGGAGCGAGTCCTGCTCGACGATCAGCGAATGATAGCGAGTGCAAGTGAGCGGCGTGGGCAGGCCGGCGAAGATGCCCTTGCCGTCGTGGTCCACGGGGCTGGTCTTGCCGTGCATGAGTTGTCGCGCGCGCACCACGCGGCCGCCGAATGCCTCGCCGATGGCCTGATGACCCAGGCAGACGCCAAGAATGGGCGCTTTGCCGGCCATGTGGCGGATAAGTGGAACGAGAATGCCGGCTTCATGCGGCGTGCAGGGGCCGGGCGAGAGCAGGATGCGCTCCGGGTGCAGCGCCTCGACCTGCTCCACCGTAAGCTCGTCGTTGCGATAGACCTCGACCTCGGCGCCCAGTTCTCCCAGATACTGCACGAGGTTGTAGGTGAACGAATCGTAGTTGTCGAGGACGAAGACCATGCTCTCCAGTGTAGATGAAGTTCAGTGTAGCGCGTCGTGGGCCGAGAGGGCCGGGGCGAGTTCGCCAGTTGCGCATGGTGCGCCAATCTGCAAAACTGGCGATGGTTGCCAACGATGGTTCTTCATTTTCTGATTCAAGGCCGCGTGCAGGGGGTGGGCTTCCGGTGGTATGTACACCGGGAGGCCAGCGAGCTTGACCTGCGCGGATGGGTGCGCAACACCGAGGACGGCGATGTGGAGGTGGTTGCGCATGGCGAGGAGGCCGAGCTGGCCGAGTTGCGCGCCAGCCTGCGTCGCGGACCGCGCGGCAGCCGCGTCGACCACCTGGTCGAGCACTATTTAGACGATAGCGAGGCTGCCGATCTGGATTCGTTCAGGATTGATGGGGCGTGGTGAAGGCAGGGGTCAGGGATCAGAGATCAGGGATCAGAAAGAGCCCCGAGTCTCCTATGGCAACTTCTATCTGCTAGCTTTCAGCCACCTCCTCCCAGCGAAACGTTGGTATTCCAGTTCAACCCGCAGTTGCTCTCAAGGCCCTGATCCCTGACCCCTGATCTCTGACCCCCGCGCAGCTATAATCTACAGGGAAGCCGAACCGCATACTCGCCTGTTCCCTTCCCCTGAATTCATCAAGCCTCAATCTGGAAGGAACAGACGAATGCCCGAAGAAACAAGCGCGATCAGCAGTGCGAAGCCCATCAATGTGGAAGCCTTGAAGTCCCTGGTGCGGACGGTGCCCGATTTTCCCAAGCCCGGCATTCTGTTTTACGACATCACCACCTTGCTGAAGGATAAGACCGGCTTTGCGCAAATGATCGATGCGCTGGCGGCGCACTACATTGCGCGCAAGATCGACCTGGTGCTGGGCATCGAGGCGCGGGGATTCATCTTTGGGCCGGCGCTGGCTTACCGGCTGAACGCCGGGTTTGTGCCGGTGCGCAAGCCGCGCAAATTGCCTGCTCCGGTGGCCCGCGTGACCTATGACCTGGAGTACGGCTCCGACAGCCTGGAGATTCATCTGGACGCGATTCAGCCGGGACAGCGCGTGTTGCTGGTGGACGACCTGCTGGCCACCGGGGGCACCATGGAGGCCACCGTGAAGCTGGTGAAGCAACTGGGCGGAGAGATCGCCGGGCTGGCCTTCGCCGTGGAGCTTGACTTCCTGAAGGGCCGCGAGCGATTCAAGGAGTACGACGTCTTCAGCCTGCTGCATTACGACGAGTAGAGGGTGCTAGAATTCGGGCACATTCCTCAGGCTAAGGATTGTTCGCATGAATGCTGATAGAAAGATTGCATGGCTGGGCATTGCTCTTTCGGCGCTGGGGCTTTTGCCTATATTTCGGGATGCGAGCATTCAGTTGATCATTGCGTACTGCGTTGCATTTCTGTCACTGCTTGGGTTTTTTCTTTACCTTGAGCTACTTGCAAAATTCGACNNCGTGGAATTTTGCAAGTGGCTCCCTTATCTACAAAACCTCGGGACCGCAGTTTACAACCGTTGCGCTTAAGAAGACGCTAACCCTCCGGGATCATGAGGGACACCTCGCAAATCTTGAGCGTGAGCAGCGGATACGAGTCAATTACGGAAGCATTCCGGAGATTTGGCGCCGCAGCATCTACGCGGACGGAAATATGGACAATTTCAATGTGGATGGAAAGCCAGTCGCCGCATCTGACCAGGTGCTTTCATCCGGAAAGGTCGTTGAGATTCGGAAGCGATTTCCTGAAGCAATATTCAGCGGTCACGATAAGACGGTGAAGTGGTCCTATGACCTGCACGATTCGTTCCCGGAAAATCACGAGGCGCTAGACCATGTCGTCATACCAGGAACCCAGACGCTTGAATTGATAGTCGTCCTGCCGCCGGACCGCCGCTGCATTCAGGCTGCGCTGCATGTGCTGGCTGGTGGAGAGCCTATAGACCAGTTAGAAGGGCCTGAAATCTCAGCAGACAGAACCACTCTCCGCGCCTTGCGAAGGTCACCGAAGAGTGGGCACACTTTACGCTTGAGTTGGGATTGGTAGGGACCGATTACCGATAGTTCTTACTCTCCACCCGTCTTCCGCATGGCACCCTCCGAGGAATTCATCGACCGGCTACACTTCCCGCTTTAACACCGACGGCGCATTTCAAGCGCAGAATTGTGCTTCGATGTCGGCCTGAAAACAGTGCCGGAGCCATGCCGAGCGAGTGGCGCGCAAACGCAAGTTCTTCATCGGAAACCGCCATCCTTATGATTCTCAATAACTTCCGTCTCCGTGACCAGGCCGCCCTCCTCAACCGCACCGTCCGTGGCCGCTATCTCCTCCTGAAACATCTGCGCATCGGCAAAGCGGTAGCCCACATACACATCTGTGAGCAAATAAACGGGATTCGAGGGATCGTCTTCAATCTTCTTGCGCAGTTGCCGGACGAAGGTGCGCAGGTACTCGACCTCTTCGCGGCAATCGGCGCCCCACACGGCAGCCAGCAGCTTGGCGTAGGTCACCACCCGTCCGGCGCGGCTCATCAGGCAGTGCAGGATATCGAATTCCTTGCGGGTCAGGTGCATCGGGCGGCCGCTTTTTGTCACGACACGCTTTACCGGCTCGAGACGAATCTCGCCGATCTCGATGGGTGCGTCTTCAGCGCGGACCGGAGCCTTGACGCGGCGGACCGCGGCGCGAATGCGCGCGATGAGTTCCCTGGTGCTGAAGGGCTTGGTGACATAGTCGTCGGCTCCCGAGTCGAGGGCCAGGACCTTGTCTTCTTCCTGGTCGCGGACGGTGAGCATGAGGATGGGCAGCCTGGGAGCAAAGGCACGAATGCGGCGCAGTGTCTCCACGCCGCCAATGCCCGGCATGTTCACATCGAGCAAGACGACATCGTAAACAGCGGCGCGGAGCATTTGCAGCGCCTCTTCACCGCGCGAGGCCTCGGCAACCTGAAAGCCGAGTTCAAGCAGCGGAGGCCGCAGAGCACGGCGGATGGCCGATTCGTCGTCGACGATAAGAATGCGAATGGCGGGCAGCTTCATCAGGAACACCTCTTCAGCACGGGGGCTGGAATGGCCGCAAAGAATGTGGTTCCCTCATTCTCTTCGCTGGTAACCCAAACATAGCCGCCATGAATCAGCGCGGCTCGCTTGGCCACGGAAAGGCCGATTCCGGTGCCCGAGGCGCGGTTGGAGTGGGTCGAGGAACGATAGTAGCGGTCGAAGATGCGCTCCCGATCCTCCATGGGAATCACGGGACCGTAGCTATGCACGGAGAAAATCGCCTCCGCGTTCGCGTGGACGACGCGGATGGTGATCCTGGTGCCGAAGATGGAGTATTTGCAAGCGTTGTCAATGTACTGGGTGAGCAGCATGACCATCAACTGGCGGTCGCAGCAGACCACCAGGTTGTCGTCTTTCAGATCGATGGAAACCTTCATGCTTGCCAACCGATCCCTGAGACTGGCCACAACCTCTTCAATCAGCGTCCCAACACCAACCGGCGTGGCGTGGATGGCGACCTCGCCAGCGTCGAGGCGGGCAGTGGTCAGCAAGCGGGTGGTCAAGTCGCCCAGCAGGCCGGCCTGTTCATCGATCAGCGCAACCAGATCCGCCTGTCCCGCCGACAGGTGGCCCATCTCTCCCAAGCCTGTGCTGGCGGCGCGGATTGCGGTGAGCGGCGTCTTGTATGCGTGGGCAAGGCTGTCGAGCACGGTTGCGCGAAGCTGCTCAGTGCGCCGTTCGGTCTCGATGCGGCTCTCATTGGCGAAGGCCCGATAGCGGTCGAAGGTAATGGCAATCAGCGAGGCGATGGCGTTGTTGGTAAGAGGGGTGGTCTCGCCGCGCACCACCAGGCTGCCGACCGGCACGGTGCCGAGGCGGACAACACGCCGTCCCAATCCAGTTTCCGGATCGTCGTCGGAGGTCTCGAAGTAGTAGATGTTCTGGGCTATTTCCTGCGGGTCCACGCTCCAATACCCAGCCTGATACACATCGTGCAGGTCGGCGTCGAAGACAGCCACGGCCTCCAGCGCGAAGATTTCGTGGACCAGTTCGGCCAACTGGGGTCCCGGCTCAACGTGGAGATTCATCTGCAGTGTGCGCCGGGTGAACTCATACAGGTCGTGCATCTGACCGCCCCTGGATTCGGCTTCCCGCGCGTGCCCGGTAACGCGCGCAGAAAGCCTGCTGACCAAAAGCGCCACCAGCACGAAGACCATCAGCGTAACTGAATTGGCAGCATCTGCCGCGGGGTTGAATTGAGGCTGCCGCGCAGTTAAATAGCCATGCGCCAAAACCGCTGAGAGAGAAACGATGGCCGCCTGCCAGAATCCGCACAGCAGGGCAGTGGGAACCACGATCAACAGGTAAAGCAGCAACGCTACCGGCAGAAGCCATCCGGACCAATGCGCAAAAGCGGACACAAGAATCACAGCCACAATGCCGAGCGCACACTCCAGCGTAAACAAAAGCACACGCAATCCAGAGCCACGCGAACGTATGGCGCTGAAGGCAGTACGCGCCGGGATGTAGGTTCCAGCCAACCAGCTACCAACCTCTCGATTCCGGCAGTCCTCGAGGAAAACTCGGCGATTGGGAATCATGACTCTTCGCAGAAGGGAACAGAAACCGGGCGGGGTTTGCGCCCGGCGCCTCGATTTCCATCAGTCGTCCCGCGCCTGATCCCGCATCCTGGGTCGTGGTTCCAGTTGAAATACCCCTGGTGTGTCAGCTCGGGGATGTTTAGAGGAATTTTAACAGGCACTGATGGATTCCTCACGCCGCTTCAGCGATCATGCGCGGGCGTGCCCTGTCGCTGGCGGCCAAAACCTAGCCGAGTTTTCAGGAATGGCGAGGAAACTGGCCACATTTTTTGATCTCAGGTTTCTTGACCGTTGGTCGAAGCGATGTTAGCAACACCGTAACTTCCGAGCAGGCGACCATCCAGACACAATTAGGTCGTCCGCCGCAGTCAGGCTGC
The DNA here is from genome assembly GCA_003138365.1 of Acidobacteriaceae bacterium. Lineage (GTDB taxonomy): Bacteria > Acidobacteriota > Terriglobia > Terriglobales > Acidobacteriaceae > Telmatobacter. The sequence goes on along the minus strand of PLFY01000196.1, from coordinate 19,563 downwards.
GTGTCCCTTGATTCGGATTGCGGTCTCGGAGAGGGGACACGGGCGTTCCGCAGCCACCCGCGGAAGGCGAAACGCCCGTATTCATCTGTGACAAGTAAGAAGCTACTTGCTTGATGTGACGGTATCCAGCAACACAAAGATATCGACGTCACCCTGATGGCGCAGCTTGTCGTATTGCTCAAACGTGGTGCCTACCTCCATATCTGGATGGACCTTCCTCCACAACTCGTAGAAATTAGACTCGCTGTTGAAGATGGAATCCCAGGTAGGATAAACATCCACTGTTACGGCATTGAACTTCACATCAGTGCCGCCGGGGTAGACCATCGTATTCAGCGACCAGCCAGATCGAGTGCCCTCCTTGGCCATGGCCTCGGCGACCGGCATCCAGGTCTTCTTCTCCCAGGCGACGTAGTCGTAAAGGTTCGTGGCCTTCATGTAGTTCACGACGAAATAATCGCCCTTTTTGGAGGCTCCGACAAAGGCAATATTCTGGAACAGATCGCTTGAGATCAGGGTGGTGAGGGAGTTGCGGCGATCGACGTATTGCTGACCGGTCATCGCGATCCCGGCTTTCTTCAAGGCAGCATCGAGTTCGTCCAGTCCCATGGGGTGCGGCGGAATCCCGGGATACATCGATAC
>PLFY01000196.1:3938-18901 GCA_003138365.1 Acidobacteriaceae bacterium | reverse complement strand
TTTGACCTTTATACAAGCCACGCTGTGATAGCCGGTTGGCGCCTGCTGAGCGGACACGACCGCAGAGAATGCCGCAACGAGGGCGACACAGACGAAAAGACGAGGAATTCTCACAAGAACCTCCTTGGGTTGGGCTCTCCGGGCTGGCCGAACGTGTATCCAGCGGTTCCAGTTTCAGAGTGCGGTTGGGGGGGAAAAGGGGAAGTTGGAGGGACGATACTCTAGATCGCCCCTCCGCCAGACGATACTCTAAGTGCAACAACCTCTGCAAGAAGAGATTCAATCGAAGAGACGGTGGGGAGCAGGGCAATCGCATTTGGATTGTTTTGAAAGGGCACGGCTTTAGCCGTGCCGATTTCAGGGCCAATATTGCCGGCTTTAGCCGCCGAGGGATGTATTGAAGATTCTCAAATCATCCCTCAGGGGCTGAAGCCCATAAGTCCTCTGGCTGTTTTGCGGCACGGCTAAAGCCGTGCCCTTTCAAAACAACGATGATTCGCCTGATATCGAAAGCCCGTACCCTTCATTCCTCGCTCAAATTTCAAATGCAATTGCCCTGCGCTGGGGAGCCTGACGGCAATCCAGCGAGTGCTGAAGCCATTGCGACGACCCTATTGGCGCCCGACCGCATTCACGGTGTACGACCGCCAACTCGGAATTTACCGGTCAGGCGCCACGTCCGGATGGGCAACGGCCAGCAGGTCAGTTCAAAACTCGCCGCGCAACTTTTTTGGAATTCAGCAAGTGCGTGGCCGCTCGGCCATGTATCAGGTGTTTCGAACCCATCGCCGGACGGCCGCTCGTTTCAGAATCCTCATTTCATCTTTATTGCGCAGGTTCTAGGATTCAGGTAACTTACTCGGCCTGNNTTTTTGAAAGCGATGTTGAACAATCACTCAGAAGCATCTTCCCCGCCGGAATGGGGCAGATGGTTGAGGCGGCGCCGCCCATGTTGGAAGTACAGTTCGGCCAGGCAAGCGATTTCGGCAAGGTTCGCACCAACAATGAAGACGCGATGGGATCGTTCATCCCGGCTTCGCGCCAACAGGCCCGGACCCACGGTTATCTGTTCGCGGTTGCCGACGGGGTCGGCGGCATGGATCTGGGCGAGGTTGCCTCGGCAACTGCGATTTCCGTGATGACCGAAGAGTTCGCCAGCGCCCAGGCGGGCACCATGCTCATCAGCCTGCTTCCGCGGCTGATCCAGCACGCCAACGCCGCTGTTCACGATTGCACCCTGGCCCCTGAATACCGGGGCAGGAAGATGGCCACAACCCTGGTGTCCTGCGCAATTCGCTACGACCAGGCCGTCGTCTCTCATGTGGGGGACTCCCGCTGTTACCTGGTCCGCAACGGCAAGGCCAAACAAATCACCCAGGACCACACCTGGGTGAACGAGCAGCGAAAAATGGGCCTTATCTCCGCCAGTGAGATGGCTGAGTCGGATTCCCGCCACGTGCTGCTCCGGTCGCTGGGGCCGGAAATGTTCATCGCCCCCGACACCACGGCCATCACATTGCAGCCAGGCGACGTGCTGGTTCTTTGCTCCGATGGCCTTCATGACGAATTGAGGGAAGCGGAACTTTCCAGGATCGTCTCCCAGAACAAGAACATTGACGAGATTGCCCGNNCGCGCCGTCGAGATCGACGGCAACGACAACACGACCGCGCAGGTCATCCGCATCCGCTCAGTGGAGCAGGTGGGGATGTATCGCGGCCGGCCTTACCGGCTGCCTTCCTGATGCATCCTTGGCAGGATTCCGGGGAGCCTTACGGAATCCTTACTGTCAGGCCGCTGTTTCCCTATAAAGTAAAACAAGTTACTCGGAGCAGGCCGCAGCATGGGTTACCACGACAGCTTGGAAGCTGGTTCGCAGATCGATTCCTACCGCGTTGAGGCGCCTGTCGCGCGCAGCGGCATGGCCTCGATCTACCGCGCCATCGACCTGCGCGATCACCGCGTAGTCGCCCTGAAGATTCCTCATCCCGACCTGGAAGCCGACCCCATCCTCTTCGACCGCTTTCAGCGGGAGTCTGGAATTGGCGAAAAACTGAACCATCCCAAGGTGATGCGCGTTTTTGGCGATGAGAAGCGCTCCCGCATTTACATGGTCATGGAGTGGTGCGAAGGCCGGTTGCTGCGCAATATTCTGGATGAGGGCAAGATTCCGCAAGACCGGGCCATCCGCATCGCCATTGGCGTTCTGGACGCACTGGAATATATCCATGCCAACGGCGTGGTGCATCGCGACCTGAAGCCGGAAAACATCATGGTCGATGCGCAGGACAATATCAAGCTGATCGACTTCGGCATCGCCAGCGACTCCGCGGCGCGACGGTTGACTTACGCCAACTTCACCGCGACGCTCGGCACCCCTAACTACATCTCCCCGGAACAGGTAAAGGGCAAGCGCGGCGATGGCCGGTCCGACATTTTTTCAGTGGGAGTGATTCTGTATGAAATGCTCTCCGGCAAGCTGCCGTTTTCAGGCCCGTCACCGCTGGCGGCCATGAACGACCGGCTGCTGAATCATCCCATCCCACCCAGCGTTGCCGACCCGTCCATTTCTCCTCAATTGCAGGAAATTCTGTATCGAGCCTTGGAGAGGGATCCAACCAATCGCTACGCGAAGGCGCACGATTTTCAGCGGGATCTTGAGCACCCGGATCAGGTGGGAGTGGAGGACCGCGCGGAGTTGCGGAATTGGCAAAAGCGGAAATCCCATCTCTCGCGCAAGATCTTGTATTACGGCGGTTTGGCCCTCATCCCGGTGGCCATCCTGCTGCTGATGATTCTGGTAGCTCATCACCGCTGATCGCAACTCTCCCCGCTGGAAGTCTGCAAAATCTTCATGGATTCCTTATAGGCGAGACCATAGGATTTCGTTGAATACCTCTATGTTTCCCGCCAAAAGGAGATCCATGACCAAGTACAAACTCGAATACATCTGGCTTGACGGCAGACAACCCATTCCTGAACTGCGCGGCAAAACTCAACTCAAGTCCTATGAGCAACCGCCTACGCTTGCCGATCTACCCCTTTGGGGCTTTGACGGCAGTTCCACCATGCAGGCGGAGGGCAGCAAGTCCGACTGCGTGCTGAAGCCTGTGGCTCTCTACCCCGATGCAAGCCGCAAGGACGCCTATCTTGTCCTTAGCGAAGTTATGCACCCTGACGGCACTCCGCATTCCACCAACTATCGCGCCACGATCGAGAACGACCCCGACTTATGGGTAGGTCTTGAGCAGGAGTATTTCCTCTATAAAGATGGGCGTCCACTCGGCTTCCCGAAAGACGGCCACCCGACCACTCCCCAGGGCCCATACTATTGTGGCGTCGGCTACAAATACATGGGCAGCATTGCCCGCACAATCGTCGAAGAACACCTCGAACTCTGCCTTGCCGCCGGAATCAATCATGAAGGCATCAACGCCGAGGTCGCCAAGGGCCAGTGGGAATTCCAAATCTTCGCCAAAGGCTCTGCCAAAGCCGCCGATGACACCTGGATGGCTCGCTATCTCATGTTGCGTCTTTGCGAGAAATACGAAGTGGATCTGGTTTTGTATTGCAAACCCATCAAGGGCGACTGGAATGGATCCGGCATGCATTGCAACTTCTCCACCAAGTACCTCCGTGACGTAGGCGGCAAGGAGTATTTGGAAGCCCTCATGAAGGCGTTCGAGGACAACATCAGGGCGCACATCGACGTGTACGGCCCGGATAACCATCTGCGCTTGACAGGCCAGCACGAAACGCAAGCCATTGACAAGTTCAGTTATGGTCTCTCCGATCGCGGAGCTTCCGTCCGCCTGCCCGTCAACTTCATCAAGAACGGTTACAGGGGCTATCTTGAAGATCGCCGGCCTAACTCCGAAGCCGATCCTTACCAGATCGTCTCTCGCATCCTGAAGACGGTCAACAGCGTCGCGAAGCCCGAAGTCCTGGCCACAGCATAAGCCAGGATGAACGAGCAAGACAGAGGATAGTGGCCGGCCCAAGCTCTTGGACTCGTTGGATTGCCAGGTCTCTGACCGGATGAAATGGTGCTATGAGGGGTGCGAGCGCGGGCTGGGAAGCCCGCGCTACAGCCGGTCAGGAGACCGGCGCTACCTTCCGGCCATTACACAATCATGCGGTCGCGGTACTGGAGCCATCGAGACCACATCTGAAGAAGCGACCCTATACGAACAGAAGGGCGGCGCGGCCTTACCTGGGCCGCCGCCCTCGCTTTTTTTGAAAGCAATCTGCTTCACCCGCCGTGCTCGCATTCAGCTTCACCGATTGAAGGCCATCGCGGGCGCCAATTCATGAGGGCCAGCCTGAGTGATAGGATGTCTTGAGGCACCGCCACCGGGAGAGGCAATCCATGAGCGAAGTTCCCCAATCGGACGCACTTACATCCGAGCAGATCAGCACCATCACGCGGCAGACAAACTATGGCACATGGCGGTTCCAGAAGACCTGGAAGCCGCTGCACGTAGCAGACGCTGAGGGCTGCTGGTTTATCGATGGCGCGGGCAAGCGCTATCTCGACTTTTCATCGCAATTGATGTGCGTGAACCTGGGCCACAAGAATCCGCGGGTGATAGAGTCGATCGCGGAACAGGCTCGGGAGCTGGCCTATGTGGCCCCCGGACACGCTACGCGCGCGCGCGCCCGGCTAAGTGCCAAACTGCTTGAAGTGCTGCCCGAGGGGCTGAATAAATTCTTTTTCGCCACCAGCGGAACCGAGGCCAACGAAGCGGCGTTCAAGATTGCGCGCATGTATACAGGCAAGACCAAGATCATCTCGCGCTACCGTTCTTATCACGGCTCGACCATCGGTTCCATCGCGGCCACGGGCGATCCTCGGCGCTGGGCCATGGAGCCGGGCGGCAAAGGCTCGGGGTTTGTGTTTGCGCCGGAGACGAACTGTTACGACTGTCCCATCAAGCACACTTATCCTGCCTGTAACATCGCCTGCGCCGACTACATCGAGCACATGATCCGCAATGAGAGCGACGTTGCGGCCATAATTGTGGAGCCGGTAGTGGGCACCAATGGCGTGCTGGTTCCCCCGCCGGAGTACTTTCCGCGCCTGCGCAAAATCTGCGATAAGTACGGCGTGTTGATGATCGGCGATGAGGTGATGGCCGGCTGGGGCCGCACCGGCAAATGGTTTTCTCTGGACCACTGGGATGTGAAACCGGACATTCTTGTCACCGCGAAGGGCATCACCTCGGCCTATATGCCGCTCGGCCTCTGCGCCACCACCGCCAAGATCGCCGACTTCTTCGAGGATCACTACTTTTCACACGGCCACACCTATGAAGCGCATCCCATGACACTGGGACCGGCCGTAGCCACCATCGAAGAGATGCAGCGGCTCAAGCTCGTGGAGCGCGCGGCTGAACTTGAGCCCTATGTGCGCGAAAAGCTTGAGGCGCTCAAAGCTAAACATCCATCTGTAGGCGATGTGCGCGGACTGGGTCTCTTCTTTGCCGTCGAGATTGTGAAGAACCGCACGACAAAGGAGCCGTTCAACACCATGCGCGACAAGGTGGAAGGCAAGCCGCTTGTGGTCGATCAAATCGCAGGCAAGATGATGGCACAGGGAGTCTCGATCCAGGCCTGGGTGAGCCACTTTGTGATTGCTCCGCCGCTGATTGTGACCAAAGAAGAGCTGGATCTGGGGATTGCCGCGCTGGATGAGCACTTGGCGATCGCGGATGCATTGGTGGAGCAGTAGGTCGATCGTCAGTATTTGATCTTGTTGGCTGACGCGATCCAGGCGGCAAAACTGGCCCAGGCTTCATCGCCGAGCAATTGCGTGGCGGGGAGCGCGCGCGCTGGCTGTTCTTTGCGAAACTCTTCGTAAAGAAAGGCGTCGTCGAAGCCGGCGCGGGCGGCATCGGCGGCGCTGGAGCCGTAGTAAATGGCATCGAGCCGAGCCCAGTAGCAGGCCGCCAGGCACATGGGACAGGGTTGGCAACTGGTGTAGAGTTCGCAGCCCGTAAGGGTGAACGTGCCCAGCGCGTCGCAGGCTGCGCGGATGGCGTTGACCTCGCCGTGGGCCGTGGGGTCATGGGCGGTGGTCACGGTGTTCACGCCCTCGCCGACAATCTGGCCCTGGCGCACGACGACAGCGGCAAACGGGCCGCCTCCGCCGGTATCGGCGTTTTGAGTGGCCAGCGCGATTGCGCGGCGCATAAACTCGGGATTGGCCAGGCGAGACATCGTAAGCTTGTTCTACCCCACAGAGGGGCGAAAGTAAGATCAGTATGGCACAGGCATTCCGTTCAACGCGCGTTCTAACGCAGGAGGGACTCGCTCCGGCAACCCTGCTGGTGGAGCATGAGCGCATCGCCGAAGTGCGGAGCTGGAACGACGTGCCCGCAGCCGCACAACTGTGCGACTTTGGAGATCGCGTTCTGCTCCCTGGCTTGGTGGACTCGCACGTCCACATGAACGAACCGGGCCGAACGGAGTGGGAAGGCTTTTCGACGGCCACGCGGGCCGCGGCGTCGGGCGGGGTCACCACGCTTGTGGATATGCCGCTGAACTGCGTGCCCGAGACAACGGATCTTGCTGCACTTGAAGCAAAACGGGCTGCCGCGAAGGATCAAAGCTGGGTAGATTGGGCGGCATGGGGCGGTGTGGTGCGCGGCAACTCCGAGGCGCTGTTGCCAATGGCCGCCGCCGGAGTTGCCGGCTTCAAATGTTTTCTTATTCATTCCGGCATTGACGGCTTTGCCTGGGTGGACGAGGCCGATCTGCGCCTCGCCCTTGCCCAGTTGCGCGGGACTGGCCTGCCCTTGCTGGCCCACGCTGAAGTGGCCGGCGCGGTCGATGTTGCCACCAATGCGCTCCACGCAGCCGGCGCGGATTGGCGCAACTATTCCACCTACCTGGCTTCACGGCCAGACGCCGCGGAGGTTGAAGCGATTGCCCTGCTCATCCGCCTCGCCGAGGAGTTCGAGACGCCCATCCACATTGTGCATCTAGCCAGCGCGCAGGCTCTGCCGCTGCTCGCGGAGGCGCGTGCGCGGGGCGTGCCAATCACGGTTGAAACCTGCGTTCAGTACCTATGGTTTGCCGCCGAAGAGATTCCCGATGGCGCAACCGAGTTCAAATGCGCTCCCCCGATTCGAGGGTTGGCCAATCGCGAGGCATTGTGGGCCGCGCTGGAGGAGGGGTTGATCGATATGGTAACGACCGACCACTCGCCCTGTCCGCGGGCGATGAAGCGACGCGACGAAGGGCGATGGGATTTGGCCTGGGGAGGCATTGCCAGCCTCGGACTGGCGTTGCCGGTGATGTGGACTGCCATCAAGCAGCGCGGGCTGAATTCGTCCGCGGCGATGGAGCGCATCGGCGCGTGGATGGCTGCCGGACCCGCACGGCTCGCTGGCGTTGCCGGGAAAAAAGGCGTGCTGGCCGCAGGCGCCGACGCGGACTTCGCAGTCTTCGATCCCGACGCCGCCTGGACGGTTACGCCTGAGCACTTGCATTTTCGCCATAAGCTCTCGCCTTACCTGGGCGCGCAGTTGCGAGGACGCGTGCTGCAGACCTGGCTGCGCGGGGAACAAATCTTCAGTGCGGATGGAAGCCAGAATAGTCTAGACAGCTTCGTCGGCTCGCCGCAGGGCAGAGAGTTGGTGCGGCAATGAGAGACCGCGCGCTCCGGGCGATTGCTGAATGCAAGCTCATTGCCACAATGAGCGAAGAGCCCGACCGCATCACGCGCCGGTTTCTTACCCAGCCCATGCACGATGTTCATGCGCACCTGCGCGCCCGCATGGTGTCGCTGGGCATGACCGTGCGCATTGACGCTGTCGGCAATTTGCGCGGCGTGTGGCGGCCCGCTGGAGCTGGAGCCAAGCGACTCATCCTCGGTTCGCACATCGACACCGTGCCCGGCGCCGGCGCTTTCGATGGCGTGCTGGGCGTAACTCTGGCGCTTGAATGGGTGGAGCTTGCGCAGCAACTCGAGCTTCCAATCACCCTTGAATTGATTGCCTTCTCCGATGAAGAAGGGGTGCGCTACGGCGTGCCATTCCTCGGCAGCCGCGCGGTCGCAGGATGCTTCGACCCCGCACTGCTCGCGATGACGGATTCAGAAGGCATGACCGTCGAAGCTGCAATCCGCGCCTTCGGCCTTGATCCCGCCCTGATTGGCGAGGCGGCGCTGGATGCGGATGCGATCGGCTTTGTGGAGATTCACATCGAGCAAGGCCCGGTGCTGGAAGCGGGCAGTTGCAGTGTCGCGGCGGTCTCGGCCATTGTCGGCCAGACGCGGATCAACTTGGTTTTTAGTGGCCACGCCAATCACGCCGGAACCACGCCGATGCGCCTGCGTCACGACGCACTGGCTGCCGCCGCGGAGTGGATCGCGGCCGTGGAGGCACTGGCACAGGGAACCGAAGGACTGGTGGCTACCGTAGGCAAAATCAGCGTTGAACCCAACGTGGGCAACGTAGTTCCCGGAGTGGCGCGAGTGAGCCTGGAAGTCCGCCACGCAGACGACTCCACGCGCAACACTGCTGTAAGCGAACTGCTCGCCAAGGCGGCCTCGATCGCCAAGCGCCGCGCGATCACCCTCGAACGCAACGGCCAGTTGGAGCACCCGGCCGTCCCGATGGACAAGCGGCTGACGGCCTGTTTGGCCGATGCCATCGAGGCCACAGGGCTTCCCATGAAGACGATGATCAGCGGCGCCGGCCACGATGCGATGGTGATGGCTGCAAGGACGCCGGCAGCGATGCTCTTTCTGCGCAGCCCTGGGGGCATCAGCCATCACGCCGCGGAATCAGTGCTCGAAGAGGACGTTGAAGCCTCTTTGCGCGTGGGCCGCGAGTTTCTCGTGCGCTCAGCCAAAGAAATTGGATAGAATTCTCGAACGAGGTCAAAGATTGCATCATCTGGGAATAACTCGAAGCAGCTTGAAGCCGGACCACCTGCTGCAGACTCCAAACACTTTCATTCGCACGCCACTCGCCGGCGCAGCAGGCGTGGAGTTTGTGGTCCATGCAGCGCCGCAACTGGGCGCGCGCTTCACGCAGATGACTGCGGAGTTTGCGGCTGGGGGCACGCTGGGACCCGCGCCGGCACAGCGTTTCATCTATGTGCTTGAAGGCGAACTGGAACTGCGGGCGGGCGGCAAGGAACACATTCTTGCACCGGGGGGATTCGCCTTTCTGCCGCAAGGTGCGCCGCATAGCGTGCGCGCACTGGCCAATTCTCGCGCGGCTGTCATCGAAAAGCCTTATGAGCCGCTGGTCGGCGAGAACAGCGAAGCTCCGGAAATCTGCGTGGGCAGCGAGGCCGCTATTGCTGCCGTGCCGCTTATGGGCGACGAGGCACTGCGGGTTCGCTCGCTGATGCCCGACGGTCCCGCATACGACTTTGCCGTGAACACCATGACGTACGATCCCGGCGCGGCGCTGAGCATGGTGGAGATTCACGTGATGGAGCACGGCCTGCTGATGCTTGAGGGCGGCGGCATCTACAAGCTCAGCGATTCGTGGTATCCGGTGGAGGCGGGCGACTTCATCTGGATGGCCCCTTACTGCCCGCAGTGGTTCGGCGCACTGGGCAAGCGGCCGGCCAAGTACCTCATCTACAAAGACTGGCGCAGGCATCCACTCGCCCCGCATCCCAGAGAAGGTTGAGCGATCCGATGAGCACAAGACCGAATCTAACCATCGACAAGCTGATGTCGGAGCTGGCGGCTCTGGCCCAGATCTCCGCGGCTGAGCCTCCGGTCGTGACGCGTGTTGTCTTCAGCGAGGCAGACCTGCGCGCTCGCGCTTATGTCAAGGGCCTGTGCACGGCAGCGGGACTCACCGTGCATGAAGATGCCATCGGCAACACCTTCGCCCGCTGGCAAGGCAGCGATCCGGAGCTTGCGCCCATCGGCACTGGTTCGCACATTGACGCCATTCCCAACGCCGGCTCCTATGACGGAACCGTTGGCGTGCTGGGCGGCCTTGAGGCGATTCGCGTCCTTCAGCAGTTGGGGTTCAGTCCCCGGCGCTCGATCGAATTGGTCGTCTTCACCGCCGAGGAGCCTACTCGATTCGGCATCGGTTGCCTGGGCAGCCGCATGATGGGCAATGTGCTCACTCCAGCCGAGGCTCTCAAGCTGCGCGACAAGCAGGGCCGAGGCCTGGATGAATTGCGCGGCGAGGCTGGATTTGCCGGCCCGCTTGAATCCGTTGCNNTGGTGACCCACATCGCCGCGCCGGCCAGCCTGCGCATCAACATCGAGGGTGAAGGCGGCCACGCCGGCGGCAAGCTGATGCCGGGCCGCAAAGACGCATTGTGCGCGGCGGCTGAACTGATTCTCGCTCTCGAATCTTCGGCCAAATCCACAGGAGTAATCGATACGGTGGGCACCGTCGGCGTCTGCGAGGTCTTCCCCGGCGCGGTCAACAGCATTCCCTCGCTCGTGCGCCTTGAGACGGACATCCGCGACACAGACGGAGCGCGCCGCGACCGTGTGCTCGATGCACTGCTTGCCGCCTGCGCCGATGTTGCGCAACGGCGTGGGGTGACTGTCACGACGGAACTGGTCAACGCCGATCCTCCCGCTACATGCGATCCCGCAATCCTGGATGCAATGGAAGCATCCGCGATTGGAGCGGGCAAGAGCTACAAGAGGATGGTCAGCCGCGCCTACCACGATTCGTCCTTCATGGCACGCATCGCACCCGTAGCCATGCTGTTTATTCCCTGCCGCGGCGGAGTAAGCCACCGGCCCGACGAATACGCTTCCCCAGAGTGGATCGGCAGCGGTGTCCACGTATTGGCGCGCACCCTGGCCAGGCTGGCGGCCTGAGACATTCGCTTTGAAACTTCGCCGTCCCGTTGTATCCTATGCCTCAACCCGTGCTGCGATTCTGGCTGCCTCAATCATGACCACGCATGCGAAAACCCGCATCGTCGGCGCTTCAGTCCCCCGCAAGGAAGGGCTGGACAAGCTGCTGGGCTGCGCGCGGTATGTGGATGACATCGAACGGGAGGGCATGTGGCACGGCGCCACTGTCCGCAGTTCCATCCCGCGCGGGCTCATTCGCTCCATCGGATATGACCGCCGCATCGACTGGACAGAGTTCACCGTCGTCACCGCCGACGATATNNAAAGTGAACCACTGCGACGAGGCGATTCTGCTGCTGGCGCATCCAGACAAACACAAGCTGCGCGAGGCCGTGGACGCGGTGCGCATCGAGTATGAGCCACTGCCGCCCGTCTTCACCATCGAGGAGAGCGAGCGCCGGAATCCGATCGTCTGGGGCGCGGACAACCTGCTCAAAAGCTTCCTGCTTGAAAAGGGCGACGTAGACTCCGCATGGGCCCACGCCGCGCACATCGTGGAAGGCGAATACCGCACCGGCGCGCAGGAGCATCTCTACATTGAGAACAACGGCGTCATCGCGGAATGGAGCCAGGAGAACGGCGTCACGGTGTGGGGCTCGCTGCAGTGCCCCTTTTATGTGCATCGGTCGCTGCTTGCGGTCTTCGACTTGCCTGAAGATAAAGTGCGCGTGATTCAGACTGAAACCGGCGGCGCTTTCGGCGGCAAGGAGGACTATCCTTCCACGCTGGCCGCACATGCGGCCCTGCTGGCTCTCAAGTCCGGGCACCCGGTGAAGATGGTCTACGACCGCATGGAAGACCTGGCCGCCACCACCAAGCGCCATCCTTCGCGCATTCGCCACCGCACCGCGCTCGACAAGGACGGAAAACTGCTGGCCATGGACATCGATGTGGCCACGGATGGCGGTGCATATTCCACACTTTCTTCCACTGTGCTGTCGCGCGCCACGCTGCACTCGCCGGGACCGTATGTATGCCCCAATGTGCGCGTACGGTCGCACTCCTGGGCCACCAACACCGTCCCCTACGGCGCGTTTCGCGGCTTTGGCGCGCCGCAGGCCGTGTTTGCCATCGAGCGCCACATGGATGAAATTGCGGCCGCCATCGGCCTCGATCCGATCGAACTGCGGCGCAGAAACTTTCTTCATGACGGCGACACCACCGCCACCGAACAGGTGATGCGCGAGCCCGTGATCCTCGATCAACTGCTGGATCGCGCTCTCGCGGAGAGCGATTATCACAAGAAGCGCGCGCGATTTGCCCGCGAGAATCAGGCCAATCCAGTCAAGCGTGGCATCGGCATCGCCGCTTTCTATCACGGTTCCGGTTTCACCGGCTCCGGCGAGCGCTATTTGAACTCGCTGGCAGGCCTGGATGTGACGCCCGAGGGCAAAGTGCGCGTACTGGTGGCGAGCACAGAGTTCGGCCAGGGCACGAATACGATACTCGCCCAGATTGCGGCGGAGGCGATCGGCATCGGCTACGACGATGTGGCCATGGCGCCCGCCGACACGGGCATCGTTCCCAATAGCGGACCAACCGTTGCCTCGCGCACCTCGATGGTGGTGGGCCGCCTGATTGAGCGCGCTGGCTTGCAGCTTGTGAACATGCTCCGCAAGGACGCCGGACTTGGCGTCAACTTCACGCGTGCAGAGTTTTTTGCGGCCTGCGAACGGTATCGAGCCGCGAAAGGCGAGCTGGTTTCGCTCTGCCGCTACGAAGCGCCGCCGGGGATTTTCTGGGACGATCAGAAATATCGCGGCGAGGCCTATCCGGCGTTTGCATGGTCAATCCAGGTGGCGCAGGTGGCCGTGGACACGGTCACCTACTCCGCCGAGGTCGAGGAGTTCTGGGCGGTTCAGGAGGGGGGCCGCATCCTCAATCCCGTGCTGGCCGGTGGACAAATCGAAGGCGGCGTCGCACAGGGCATCGGCTATGCACTCTATGAAAAGGTTCTTCTGCAAAATGGCCACATGGCCAACAACCAAATGACCAACTACATTATGCCGACCGCCGAGGATGTGCCTCCCATTCACGTTTTCTTTGAAGAGATTCCTTTTCAGTACGGAGCCTATGGAGCCAAGGGCATTGGCGAATTGCCGCATGACGGCCCCGCTCCGGCCATCCTGAATGCGATCAAAGACGCCACCGGCATTGGCTTTTGCGCGATTCCATTGCTGCCTGAAGACCTGTTCGCGGGACTCGCGGCTCACCGCGCAGTCGAGGAGACATCCGCCGTATGACCGCGTCCTGGCCCACCATTCGCTTCACAGTCAACGGCAAACCTTGTGCCGTGCAGGCGCCGCCGATGAAGCGCCTGCTTGACGTGTTGCGCGAAGACCTGCGCCTGACCGGTACCAAGGAAGGCTGCGGCGAAGGCGAATGCGGCTCCTGTTCGGTGCGCATGAATGGCGAGCTTGTGAACAGTTGCCTGGTGCCCGTGCTTCAGGCGGAGGGCGCCAGCGTTCAGACCGTCGAAGGGCTTGCATTGAACGGCGAATTGCATCCGCTGCAACAGGCATTCCTCAAATGCGGCGGCGCACAGTGCGGCATCTGCACGCCGGGAATGCTGATGGCCGCGGCGCAACTGCTTGACCTCAACCCGCANNGCGGCGGACCAAGCGAATCCTTCAGAAAAGCAGGCAGCCGATGCGCGGTAATGCCGAGGCGCACGAGATGATCGCGCCCGGCAGCCTGGCTGCGGTGCTGGAGATGCTGGCCGCCGAGCCTGGCGTGTGGACGCCGATTGCAGGCGGCACCGAGCTGATGGTGGCTCATGCCGCCGGCCGGCTCGGAGCGCAAAAGCTCGTCAGCCTTTGGGGCATCCAGGATTTGCGCTTCGTCGCAACCGCATCGCAGAGCATTGCGATCGGCGCGTGCGCCACGTTTCGCGATTTGCGCGCACACGCGGGAGTTGCCGCGGATTTGCCGCTGTTGGCCAAGGCCTCAAGCTGGATCGGCTCCATCGCCAACCAGAGCCGCGCTACCGTGGGCGGCAATCTTGTCAACGGATCGCCGGCCGCGGACTCTTCGCCCGCTCTCCTCGTTTACGACGCGGAGATTGAACTCCTGTCAGTGCGCGGCAGCCGGCGCATTCCCTATTCGGATTTCCATACCGGCTACAAACAGAATGCGCTGGCCGCCGATGAGTTGCTCTACGCCATTCATTTGCCGAGGCGATTCGCGCAGCACCGGCAATACCTGCGCAAGGTTGGAACGCGGCGCGCGATGGCGGTGTCGAAAACTGCGCTAGCTGCAACTGCGCTGCTGCAAGGCCGCGTGGTGAGCGAAGTTCGTGTGGCGGCGGCGAGCCTTGCGCCCTTTCCGGCAAGGCTATATCAGGTCGAGGCCGCGCTGCTTTACCAGTCAATCGACTCGCACACAATACAATCTGCGCGGGCAGCGCTCTTGGCGGAGGCAAAGCCCATTGACGACATCCGCTCCACCGCGGAATATCGCAGCCGTGTAGCCGCCAACCTGCTTGAGGAGTTCCTGATCGAGCTGCGTTCGGAGGGGCCGTCGAAGTGAATGCAACGCTTCAATCATGGAACGCGGCGAGCGCGGACACGGCGCTCGAAGCGATGATTGCCTGCTGCGGTTCACGGCGATGGGCCGCGGCCATGGTTGCGCTCCGCCCCATTCGCAACGTTGCNNCAAAAGGCCGCGCACGCTTCGGCGCAATCGTCCGCGTGGTCCAGTCAAGAGCAGTCGTCTGCGCATGAAGCAGCCGAACAAGTGCTTGCCGAACTGACTGCCGGCAATGCGCTTTACGAACAACGCTTTGGATTTACCTACATCGTTTGCGCAACCGGAAAGAGCGCCGAAGAGATGCTTGCGATTCTCAATCGCCGTCTGGCCGGCGATCGTGCCGGCGAGTTGCGCGAGGCCGCGGAGCAGCAGCGGCAGATCACACAGATACGTCTGGGAAAGTGGCTTATACAATGAGTGCGATTACTACCCATGTGCTGGACGCGGTGCTGGGCAAGCCCGCCGCGGGCATTTCTGTTCGCCTTGACAAACGCGAGGAGGATGGATGGACCCTCGTTCGAGAGAGCGCGACGGATGCGGATGGACGTTGCC
Source organism: Acidobacteriaceae bacterium (assembly GCA_003138365.1). GTDB lineage: Bacteria > Acidobacteriota > Terriglobia > Terriglobales > Acidobacteriaceae > Telmatobacter. The sequence continues at coordinate 3,962 of PLFY01000196.1, read as the reverse complement.
GCGATCTGACGCAGAGTGCCGCCC
>PLFY01000196.1:0-3922 GCA_003138365.1 Acidobacteriaceae bacterium | reverse complement strand
GATGACAAGACTGGGCGAGAATCGCTACGGTAAATCGCGCGTACGCCTGTCGCGCATCACGCGGCACGGCGATCGTCACGAGTTCAACGAGTGGACCGTGCATTTGCTGCTGCACGGGGACTTCGAATCAAGCTTTACTGAGGCGGACAACAGCAGGATTCTGCCCACAGACACGATGAAGAATACCGTCTACTCCGTGGCTCGCGATTCAAAGGCCGGCACCATTGAAGAGTTTGCCATTGAGTTGGGCGACTATCTGCTCAGCAACAACCCGCAGGTTACAAAGGCCAGCGTAGAGATTGACGAGAAGGCCTGGGAGCGGATGGAAATTGACGGTGTGCCTGAAGCCACCACCTTCAAGCTCGGCGGACCGGAGCTGCACACAGTTCATGCTGCACGCGAACGGGGCGGCGCGTGGGCCATCCACTCCGGCGTGGACGGGCTGGTGATTCTGAAGACCACCAAGTCGGCTTTCACCGGCTACATCCAGGACAAACTCACCACGCTCAAACCGGCTACCGATCGCATCCTGGGCACGCGCGCCACGGTGAAGTGGGAGTACGCGGCGGACTCGCCGGATTATGCGCAGGTGAGGACGCGAATCGTCTCCGCCCTGCTCAAAGAGTTTGCGGCCCACGACAGCATGAGCGTTCAGCACACGCTGTTCGACATGGGCAAGGCCGCGCTGGAAGCGGCGCCGGAGATTGCGCGCATCACGCTCACCATGCCCAACCTGCACCACCTCTTGGCGGACCTGAGCCCCTTCGGCCAGGACAATCCCAACCACATCTTCGTGCCCATCGACGAACCGCACGGCTACATTGAAGCCACCATCGAAAGGTGAGCATTATTCAAGCTGGGCCAGATCGCCAGGCTGGTCTATGTCCACTTCACCACCGATGAAAGGCAGAGCGATCAAAGGGCACGGCGGGTGAACCAGCACTGAGCGCGCGCCCTTGTCGCCTCGCAGCGCGAGCAAATCCGCAAACATGCTGCGAGGAAATATGGCGGGGACGCCATGAACGCCTGCATAAGCTGAGGCCACGATGGCAGGCTCAGCCTGTGCGGTGAAGGTCTCGATCAACCCGCGCAGATGACCGGCAGTAAGCCGAGGCTGGTCGCAACTCAGAATCAGAACGCCCGATGCGCCGCCGGCGACCGCATCCAGCGTTCTCAGCCCCGCATGGATGGAACTGGCGATTCCCTCCACCCATTTGTCGTTGATAGCGAGAATCGCATCGTTCATCGCAATGGACGCACAGATGATTTCGTAATGAGCGCCCAGAACGGCGATCACCGGAGAAGCGCCGGCCTCGTTGGCCAGGCGAATCGCGCGCTCGATCAGGAATTCGCCGTGATACACGAGCAATTGTTTGGGCTGGCCCAGGCGTTGGCTGGCTCCGGCGGCAAGAACGATTGCGGGAACAGGAGTACTCACGGCTGGCCTTCGGCGTCAGGATGCAGCAGGATCAGCAGCACCAGTCCAACCACGGCAAACATGCGGAACGCTTCCTCCTGACCGTTCCATGTATGGGACTGCCACATGAGAAACCATTCTCCGCCCACAGAGAGAAATGCAACCAGCCACATCAACAATGAGAGAGTGAGCGCCGCCACGGGCACGCCTTTAGCCGCGTTGAATGCGGTTGCTGGAAGCCGCAGCGCCCGCAACAGCCGGACCACGCCCCACCAGAGCAAGATCGTGTTGGCGATCTCCCAGGCAATGATGCAAAAGTAAAAGGCAAGGTGAAAGGCCGGCAAAGACAGCGCGCGCCAGTGGCCATGATTGTCCGGAAAGGTCGAGTCCATCATCAGCACATGGCGGACAAACTGATAGTTCGAATCAAAATCAGTCAGGTTGTTGAACACAACCAGCGTATAGTCCAGAGCGATTCCTGCCAGCAGCAACAACTTCGCGGCGCGCGTGATCATGGCTCATGCTAGCTTGACCGGACTGAACTCCTCAAGAAAAATCCTTCTCCGCGTGTTCCATTCATTTGAAGATGACGCTGAACGCTTCTCCGGGAGAGAATCTCGGCGCTCTCGGACTTGCATTGCCGGAGTGATCCGCTCCCGGCGGATAACGATCTCTCCGCCACGCGAGTGGGCGCGATTGCCTATCTGGCATGAGGAATTTCCACATGGCAGCAGCGCGTAATCACCGCCGTAACAGGCCTGGATCCGGCTGCGGGAAGGCTGGCGCATTGTCCAGGCTTATGTCTCCCTGTTGCCGCCTGCCTGATGAGGCGCGGGCTGGAATTCCACAGCTAAAGTCCACAAATATTTAGAACCTGTCTAAGAACTGGAGGGGCCGTTCCCGCACGGAAACAGGGGCCGGCGTCGCCAGGAAAGCGCCAGGCAGTGTGTGGCAGTGGCTCTGTTAACGCATGGGTACCCTCCCCACCCCACCCCGTCTCTGTAAAGAAATTCCTTGTTTTCAATGAGTTAGGACGGCAACAACATACTTGGCTCATCAGAAGCCTACAGTGGGGGTGCTGAATGAATAGCTACCCCTTCGATTCTCAGGCGTGGACCATTGGGCGTATAAATAATGGTCATATGAAACAAACCAGCGTTTACGACTTCTACGCTTTGGGTAAAGCAATCCATTCGCTTCGGGGATTAGGCAAAGACACAACAGAACGAGGCGGAATCTGGACAGCCCATCGCGCTCACGAGCAATTGGTGCAGGCAACGCAAGCGGACTCTGTTCTTTTGCCTGCTACTCGCGATGCTGCAAAACAACTGATTGCGATTCTGGAGAACATTTTTGGTGACGAAATCCGTACACCGATTTCCTATAGTTTCGGCACTCCAGATACAACTGCAAAACTTGGAATTAAACCAAGACTTATAGATTCTTCCATCGAAACACTTGAAACCGTGTTTCGGGCTGACTTGCCCCGAATGACCGTCTTGAGTGTAGAGCACAAAGGAATCTACCAGACAGAAAGACTCATAGATCAAACGGACGAACATTTTCCAGAATCTATTCGGAAACGCCTTCCTACTCAGGCCAAGACAGATGTTGTTCTGGCCGGGAAATGTCTAGCTTTCGACGTTCACACAGCCTCCGCTTTCCATATGTGGCGGGCACTGGAAATCGTCTTTGGAGCCTACTATGTTTCGATCACAGGTAATACGTTTGAAGACGATAAGGTTCAGCGTAATTGGGGAGCCTACATCAAAGCTCTAAGCGGTGTAAAAGCTGATCCAAGAATTATCGGCAATCTGGACCATATCCGCGCCGCCTATCGAAACCCTGTCATGCACCCAAATGTGAACGTCACTCAGGATGAAGCGTTTAGCCTCTTGGGAATCGGAATCAGCGCAATAACTCAGGTAATGCAAGCAATTGACACACAGCCCCATGCAAAAAAGGCGCTGGCTTGAGTTAAATGCTATGTTGGAAATGGTGATGGTCTCAAACTGCAAAGAGATTGTGCAGGCGAAGGTTTCTAACGAGGGGGTCACAGTTCCAGACGATCTTCACTCGGGCATTTGTTGGGGCGCGTTCCTCTCTTTTCAAGACGCGATTATGTATGTTGGATACGAGTATCCAGACGGCACACGCAGTCCTTCACCGAGACCTTTTTTTGCTATTTGTGCCTCAGATGCTACAACGTCGCAGCTAATCAAAGTATTCGTCCATTACACCGAACAGCACCCTGAGCGATTGCACCTAGATTTCTTTCAGATAGCTCTTGATGCGGGAAGAGAGGCTTTTCCATGTAAGAGCGCACACTGAGAAGCCAGATGCTTGCTAAATGCTTGCATTTCAACTTGATGAGCCAAGTATATTTATGCCGTTAGGACAGGGGTGTCGCTGCAAATTCTTGATTCCACAGGAGTTATTTGCAGAATCTAGACATTAAAGGAGTTAGGCCGCTTTTCGGGGTGCGTGGGATACTTTTTCTTACCA
>PLFY01000043.1 GCA_003138365.1 Acidobacteriaceae bacterium | reverse complement strand
CTTCATCCGGTCGCGGACCTAGTCTGAGAGCAAATGCAACGAGTTAGCCCCCGCTCCGGGGGGTTGGCGAGTGAGCAAGTTAGCGGGCGGCAGCGATTGACCCAGGTTTCATTCGCCGTGGATCGGCGACGCCAGCGGGCCTAGAATGCGGTCATGGCCGCTACCATCAAATCTCTTGCAGCCTTGAACGCCCGCATTGTGGCCTGCGACCGCTGCGAACGGCTGCGCCCTTATTGCGCGGAGGTTGCCCGCGTCCGCCGCCGCGCCTTCGCGGAGTTCGAATATTGGGGCAAGCCGGTGCCTTCTTTTGGAGATAGGAAGGCGCGGGTGCTGGTGCTGGGACTGGCTCCGGGAGCGCATGGCTCCAACCGCACCGGGAGGCCCTTTACCGGCGATGGGTCGGGGAATTTTCTTTTTCCTGTGCTGCATGAGGCCGGTTTTGCTTCGCAACCCAAAGCCGTCTCGCGTGATGATGGGATGGAACTCACGGGGGCGTGGATCAGCGCCGTCGTCCGTTGCGCTCCGCCTGCCAACAAACCCACTCCTGAGGAGCAGCGCAACTGCGCGCCGTGGCTGGACGAAGAGATTCGGCTGATGCGGGAGTTGCGCGTGGTTGCTTGCCTGGGCAAGATCGCGTTTGATGGATTCCTTGGTCATCAACTGCGCGCCGGCATGCTGAAGTCGCGCGCGGGATTCATTTTCGGCCACGGCAAGGAGTATGCGCTGCCGGGCGGGCTTACACTGATTGCGAGTTATCATCCATCGTTGCAGAACACGAATACGGGCAAGCTGACTCGGCCCATGCTGCTTGGGGTGTTCAACCGGGCGCGGGAATTGGCAGGGCTGGCCTGAGGGAAGATTGCCGGCAGTTGGATGGGAAGATTTGCGGGAGGCGAAGAGGAAGAGATGGACAGTGACACTTTATCGAAGCGGATTTTGAAAGAAATCAATCCCGAGTTGCCTGGGCCGCAGGCTCCACGCAGGGATGTACACAAGGATGCACCGGGCCAGTTGGATCATTGGTCGCCCGCAATCCTGCTGGAACGGGCGGCGTACTTGCGCAAGCTGGCCAAGCACTCAGACGGCTCGGCCAGCGAGACACTGAAGGAGTATCCGCGGCACTTGACCATGCTCTCGTTCCGCAGCCGCGACGGCGTTGTGGAGTTGCATGAAAACTTCGCCGACTTGTTCTATGTCCTCGATGGCCGCGCCACGCTTTTGACAGGCGGCACGATTGAAGGCACCGAGACGATTGGGCCGGGAGAGATTCGCGGAGTCTCAATCAAGGGCGGCACACGGCAGGAACTGAGGGCGGGCGATGTGGCGCATGTTCCGGCGGGCCTGCCCCATCAGATGCTGGTGCCCAGCGACAAGACATTCACAAGCTTTTTGATGAAGATTCAGGAGAAGCCGTAACGTTGCTGCGGAAGCGTGAATCGCGGCCTCAAGCGCAGGGCAGGCAATCCGAATTCATGGGCTCCAGTTCGTTTTCGTCCACTTCCACGGCGATGCTCTGCATGATCGCATCCATGGTGAGGACGACACGGAACCTGTTCTTCTTTCGCACCACAATACCCTCCATTCCGGCCAGAGCGCCTGAGCGAATGCGCGCTCTCTGCCCTACTTTGAGCAGGGGATGCGGTACGGCACGGCGCAGATGCAGGCCAAATCGCAACGCTTCGATATCGGCCTCCGGCAACGGCGCCGGCGCGCGCCCAGTGCCGCCTACAATTGCCAGCACCCCCGGCACTTCCAGCACGCGCACGCGCTGAGCCCGCTTGATGCGGACAAAGATGTAACCGGGAAACAGCGGGAGATTCAGGGTGACCCTCGACCCGTCGCTCCACTTGCGCTGCGTTTGGTAGAGGGGCAGATAGTGCTCAATCTCCCTCACGCTCAAGTGCTGGTCCACGCGCTTTTCATGACGCGAAGTGGTATAGACAGCAAACCAATGCGGCGCGAACTGCAAATCGACCGGGGGCTCCGGGACAAGTCTGCTCGCTTGCGAAATGTCGAGTTCAGCGGTTTCAGACAACCTTCGCACTCCTTGCTCGGGTGGGCCTCTTCGCCACGCGGTACCTCCTTCAAGTCAATCGGCTCACCAAAGCGGAACCTTGTGAGTCTGAAGGTTTGGAGGCGGCTTGGTGCCTGGCATCCATTGCCGGCCAATCCTTTAGGGACTCCCAAAACGATAGCATGGGTAGCCGCGGGACGCATCAACCGCAAGGAATCTGATGTACCCAGCAGGCGGCTTACCCGATTACTTTCGATTGCTCTGCGTGGAATCTCTTTTGAAATGAATGGTTTACTTTGTATCTAGCCTCTTTTCAAGGGTTTACAATTGACTCGGTGTACAATCCCAACAAGAGCCTCACCACCGGCCCAGCAGCCGGTGTTTATACAGTCCATCCAATTCCCCAGGGGGCCCAATGACCGCATCCCGCGAAAAGACCGAAGCACGCAAGCTGCCCATGATGCCCATCCGGGACATGGTGATATTTCCGTACATGATGACGCCCTTCGTGGTGGGCCGCGAGTCCAGCGTGCGCGCCCTTGAAGAAGCGCTCAACGGCGACCGCAAGATCTTCCTCGCGACTCAGCACGATGCCTCGGTGGACGAGCCCAAAGCCAAGGAGATTTACCAGGTCGGGTCGATTTGCACGATTGTGCAGAGCGTCAAAATGCCCGACGGCAACATCAAGGTGCTGGTCGAGGGCGTGGAGCGCGCCAAATCCTCTGAGGTGAACGACCATGACGGCTTCTTTGTGGCGACGGTGCGCACCGGCAAAACCCAGTTTGAAATGACCCCGGCCGTTGAGCAACTGATGACGCGCGTAACCGGCCTGTTCGAGCAGTACGTCAAGCTGCAGCAGTCGCTGAATTACGAGACCATCATCGCCACGGTGCGCATGGACGAGGCGGCCAAGCTGAGTGACACCATCGCCGCCAACCTGCAACTCGGCATCGAGGAGAAGCAGGAGCTGCTGGCCATCTTCGACCCCGCTGCGCGGCTGGCGCGCATCGCCGATGTGCTGGACATCGAGATTGAAAAGCTGGACCTGGACCGCAACATTCAGTCGCGGGTAAAGCGGCAGATGGAGCGGGCGCAAAAAGAGTACTACCTNNAGAAGATTGAAGCCGCCGGCATGCCCAAGGAAGTGCTCGACAAGGCCATCCAGGAGCTCAAGAAGCTTGAAGCCATGCCGCCCATGTCGGCTGAGTCCACCGTTAGCCGCAACTACATTGACTGGCTNNCTGGCCGTGCCGTGGAAGAAGCGGTCGAAGGAAACCCGCTCCATAGATTATGCCGAAAAGGTGCTCAACACCGATCATTATGGGTTGGAAAAAATCAAGGAACGCATTCTTGAGTTTCTCGCGGTCCGCCAGTTGGTAAAAAATCCCAAAGGCTCGATCCTGTGCTTCGCCGGTCCTCCGGGCGTGGGCAAGACCTCGCTGGGCATGTCGATTGCGAAAGCGACTGGCCGCAAGTTTGTGCGGCTCTCCTTGGGCGGCATACGCGATGAGGCCGAAATTCGCGGTCACCGCAGGACCTATATTGGAGCTTTACCCGGCCAGATTATCCAGCATATGAAGCGCGCGGGAACCAAGAACCCGGTCTTCCTGCTCGACGAAGTGGACAAGATGGCTTCGGACTTCAGGGGCGACCCGTCGTCGGCACTTTTGGAAGTGCTTGACCCGGAGCAGAACACCACATTCCAGGACCACTATCTCGATGTGGACTATGACCTGTCGCAGGTGCTGTTTGTGGCCACGGCGAACGTCATGCACACCATTCCGGCCGCGCTCCAGGACCGCATGGAGGTTCTCCGGCTGCAAGGCTACACCGAAGCGGAGAAGCTGGAAATTGCCCGCCAATACTTGGTAAAGAAGCAGCGCACGCAAACCGGACTGAGCGAGAAAAACGTGGTCTTCACCGACGACGCGATTCTGGAGATCATCCGCTACTACACGCGCGAGGCCGGCGTCCGCAACCTGGAGCGCGAGATCGGCAATGTCTGCCGCAAAGTGGCGCGCAAGGTGGTGAAAGTCGGCCTCAAGCACAAGGAAGAACTGTCAGCGAAGAATATCCATGAGTTCCTGGGCGTGGCCCGGTTCCGCGACTCTGAAGTGCATGAAAAGAGTGAGATCGGGCTGGTCACGGGCCTGGCCTGGACTGAAGTTGGCGGCAGCATTCTTACTACGGAAGTTCAGGTGCTCGACGGCAAAGGCAAGCTCACCATCACCGGTCAGCTTGGCGACGTCATGCAGGAGTCGGCGCAGGCCGCTCTGAGTTACATTCGCGGCAAGGCGCAGGTGCTGGGGCTTACGCGCGAGTTCTATCGCAACGTGGATCTGCACCTGCATGTTCCCGAGGGCGCAATCCCCAAGGACGGCCCCTCGGCCGGCATCACCATGGCCACCGCAATGGCCAGCGCGCTGGCCAAGATTCCTGTTCGTCGCGACATCGCCATGACCGGCGAGATTACCCTTCGCGGCAAGGTGCTGGCCATCGGCGGATTGAAGGAGAAGCTGCTCGCCGCGCTCAGGGCCGGCATCTTTGAAATCATCCTGCCCAGGGCTAACGAGAAAGACATTGCCGAGATGCCGGACAACATCAAGAAGGCCATGAAGCTCCACTTTGTGGACCAGATGGACGAGGTGCTGGCGCTGGCGCTGGAAGGCCCGCTGCCCACACCCCTCCCCGCCGAAACCGATGTGCTGGCCTCTGTGCAGTCAACGGAGATGACGGCGAACCTGCCCGCGCCGCAATAACGGTTTATAGTCCGCTGTCTACTTCCCGGCAGGTGGCCCACTCATCCCG
>PLFY01000016.1 GCA_003138365.1 Acidobacteriaceae bacterium | reverse complement strand
CTATATTGGTTATGGTACACTCCAAACATGGAGACGAACATGGATCGCCTACTGAAGTACGCTGGCCAGCAGCCCGTTATACGGCCGCGTGATCTGGACAGGCTGCACATACCGCGCAATTACCTGGGTCGGCTGGTCCGAGCAGGGAAGCTCGAACGTGTCGGCAAGGGACTCTATTCTTCGAGCGAGAACGCGCCCACAGAGAATCGGACGCTGGTGGAGGTCTGCCGCAAGGTGCCCCAGGCCGTCGTCTGCCTCTCGTCCGCGCTACGCTTCCATGAACTCACGACCGAGAATCCATTCGAGGTTTGGATCGCTCTCAAGCAGGGCGCCTGGACGCCCAGCTTTGAGTATCCTCCGATCCGTGTGGTACGCTTCTCCGGCCCGTCCCTCACCTTCGGCGCAGTGGAGCATACGATCGAGGGCACCAANNTGCTTCCGCGAGAAGAAGGCGTCGATGGACGAACTCTGGGAAGCGGCGAAGATTTGCCGGGTCGCCAACGTGATGCGCCCCTATATGGAGTCCCTGTCTTGACCAAGAACGTCACCAATCTCGCGGCTTCTGTCCGGCAGCGCCTGGCGAATCTTGCGCGGCAGCGGAATGAGGATTTTGGGCTGCTTCTGACGAAATATGCNNCGGAATACCAGAAGATTTTCGTTTTGAAGGGCGCGCTGCTCTTTGAACTCTGGACAGAGCAAGCCCGCCGGCCGACTCGCGACGCGGATTTTCTTTCCAACGGCGACAACGATCCGAGCCGTTTTGAATCCATCTTCAAAGAGATCTGTGTGCTCACCGTCGATGAAGACGGTCTCCAGTTTGATCCGGCGAGCGTCAAGGCGCAGCGCATCAAGGAAGATGCGGACTATGAAGGGGTCCGTGTCACCTTCCTGAGCTATTTGGAGAGGGCGCGGATTCCAATGCAAATCGATATTGGGTTCGGGGACACCATCACGCCCCCGCCAGTCGAAACTTCGTTTCCAACGATCCTCAATGGGTCGGCGCCGATGCTGCTGGCTTATCCCAAGGAGACCGTGATCGCTGAGAAGTTTGAGGCAATGGTGAAACTGGGCATGGCGAACAGCCGCATGAAGGACTTCCACGATCTGCGCGCCCTCTCTCAACTTTTCCAGTTCGATGGGCAGCTTCTCGCTGAGGCAATTGTGCGGACATTTGAACGGCGGAAGACAGCAATTCCCACCATCGCAGCGCCGCCACGGGCGTTCACTGCCGAATTCTATGAAGATGAATCGAAGCAGCGCCAGTGGAGCGCGTTCAACACCAAGAACCGGCTCTACATTGAGGCTGTCCCTCTGAAGCGGATCGTGGGCGACATCGAGCGATTCCTCATGCCGCTCCTGGCTGGGTTGGCAACCGAGGGGTATCGGAAGATGTCATGGCCGGCAGGTGGCCCTTGGCAGGACTAACCAACACTATAGTCGTCACGAAGCCGGCGTTCTGAGAATAGCCGCCGCCCTCAATGAGTTCACCGGCGATTTGGCAACATTCCAGAATCACCGACCCCGTGTAGCTGCTGATTCCGGGCGTAGGTTCTACAATCTTGACGGGCAGTATGGGCGTGTAGAATCCTTAAAACAGCGAAGAAGTCGTCTGGGAGCGGAGGTTGCTGGAAATGTTTACTCTTGTTTGCATTATTGCGCTGATGGTTTTCATTGCGGCAGTGGTCAAAGGGTATAGCGGAACTCCTGATGGACAAGCAAATCCTGCGATGATCTGTCCACATTGCCAGACGCGGGGAAGTGTTTTCACAAAGGGAATCGATCAAAAGAAGGGCGTGAGTGGGGGAAAAGCAACTGCGGCAGTGCTTACAGGGGGAATTTCAGTTTTGGCGACTGGACTCTCACGGAAAGAGCATTTGACTCAAGCTCATTGCACGACCTGCAAGAATACCTGGACGTTTTGAGGTTTCTTGACGGACGCAATGGGTTTCCGATGCCTACATGACCATTCAACCCGTCTAACGTCGCTAAAGGGTGTACATTATCCTTGAACATTCAGGTGGGGGGAGAAATTGCTTACTTACGTTCTGGCTGCAGCATCATCAAATCCAGCCGACACGGGACTGTTCGGAGACGCCACAACAGCAGCAATTCTTGCCGCCATTGCCTCGTTTCTTGGCCTCATGATTAGCAAGGAATCCAAAATATCGGAGTTTCGTCAGAAGTGGATTGATGAACTACGGAAGGACATTTCGTGGGTCCTGGGCGAGGCAACGCGGATTCATGCTCAACTTATCAATGCCGCACCTAAAGAATCAAACAGCGGAATTAACCAACGACTCGCGCGAATACGCCTGCGATTGAATCTCAACGAGGATGATCACAAGGAACTGTTGAACTCGCTCGCCGAATTAAAGAACCTGATCATTCAACAACAGCCCGTAGAAATCGTGGACATGATGGCTCTTCGGGTGGCGGACATTGCCGCGAAGGTTCTCAAAAGGGAATGGAACGTAGTGAAAAGAGGGGAATTAGTCTATAAGACAACGTTCTGTTTCTCGATTTTAGTGATTATCGGATTCATTTACACAGCAACAGCCCATTACTTTAACCGAACCATCTTCTTAAAGCCCTTCTGACCATTTGAAGCCCTGGCAGGCTCATTTTGTTTATTGTTTCGCTATAGCAGTAAACCAAAAAGTTTTTAATATCGTCTCCTTGCAGGAATAATACCGCGTTGGCGACTATCGGCTAGTCTTTTCGATTCGGGGGGCGCTTTAGGAGTACAGGCTGCTAGTTGTAGATAACAGCCCTTACCACTCGGCGACTTCGTTCGCAGCCTGATTGCCGCTCCGGGGGGTCAAGATGAGACTTTTTTC
>PLFY01000160.1 GCA_003138365.1 Acidobacteriaceae bacterium | reverse complement strand
TCCAGATACAGCCCAAAGACTTCGCGGTACCAATCTTGCCATTGACCCTCGAAGCAATTGACCTTAATTTGGTTGGTGCGCTCCTGAAGCGAGGATTCTCATTCAGGCGCTCCGAAGGCGCGACGCCTCGTTTCCGTCAACAGATAATCGCGCTGGAATTGCCGAAGCTCACAATGTCTTTCTTTTTCCCGCCTCAGTCACTTCTCGCTGAAGTGAACCACCATGCCGGCACTGACGCGGAGGTTGTTCTGGTGATTATTGGTTCCGTTATCAAAGGTGGTCAGCAGGTAGTCGGCTTCGATGAGCCGCACAGCGAAGCGGCGGCTTGCGCGCAGGTCGAGGCCTCCGCCGAGGTTGGCGGCAAAGGCCGCGCCTGCATTGGCGGAGGCCGGATTGGCGCCTTGCACCAGCTTTCCGCTGGAGTGCGCGAGACCAATCAGCGCCTGGCCGAAGGGCTGAAGCGGCGAGTGGCCTAACTTCGGAAGATAACGCGCTCCCGCAGTGTAAGTGCTCAGCGTAAGGCTGTCGCCGGTGCTGGAGACAGTGCCTGCATGGGCGATCGCGACGTCACCCACCAAGGCAAAGCTTCCCGGCTTGACTGGCCAGGCGAAGGTGGCGTTGCCGCCGTTCAGGTTGAAGCAGCCGCAACCGCCCGGAGGCGCGTTGCTGTGCATGTAGCTGTAGCCCAGGGCCAGTTCGGCGCGGAACGGCTTGTCGCCCACGGGCTCGGATTGGGCGGCAGGGGTCTGTGCAACGGTCGGGCGGGTGGAGACCGCGGCAAGGGTCAACAACAGGGCGAGTTGATATCTGATCCTGAGTCGCATGGAGTCTCCTTTTACTGGACCGTGAGCTGCACGGTGGTGATCTGCTGTTCGGCGCCGCTGGTTCCGGTCACGGTGATGGTGTAACTGGCCGGGGGTATGACCCTAACCAGCCCAAAGCCGCCTCCGCACCCGGTGAGAGCGGTGAAAGCGCCCAGTGAAGCGAACAGCAGCAGAGCCATCGTGATCCAGCGGCGACGCTTCTTGACGGGCAGGAAGAACAGGCCGATGAGCGCCAGCACTGGCGCGGCCAGCGGCCATTGCGGGTTCTTCAGCGGTGTGGCAGTGGCGACGGCCGAGGTTTGGATGGTAAGCGTCGAGGATCCCGATGTGCTGCCAGGGGTGATCGAAGTTGGCGAGAAACTGGCCGTCGCGCCGGTGGGCAGGCCGCTGGCCGCGAGTGTCACCACGCTTGAGAATGTGCCGTTCTGCGCGGTACCTGTGATGGTGTAAGTGGCATCGGCGCCCGGCTGCACGGTCTGCGGAGCTGTAGGCGAGCTGAGCGTGAAGGTTGGCGCCACCGCAGCTGTGCCTGTGCCACTCAGGGCTGTGGTCTGCGGCGAACCGGAAGCGTTGTCGGCAACGGATAGCGTGGCCGTAAAGCTGGCTGCCGAAGCCGGTGTAAAGGTGACGTAGATGGAGCAGCTTGAGCTCGCAGCCAGTGAGGAGCCGCAGGCGCTGGTGCCCGTGGTGATGGCGAAGTCGGCGGGATTGGTGCCGCCAATCGTGATGCCGCTGATCGTGAGCGCAGCATTGCCGGTGTTGGAGAGCGTTGCAAACTGCGCCGTACTGGTTGCGCCCGTAACCGCCGTAAAGGTGAGCGTGGCGGGCGTGAGCGCAGCCACGGGAGCGGCTGCAGCCGTTCCTGTGCCGCTCAAGGTGGTGGTCTGCGGCGAACCGGAGGCGTTGTCGGCAACGGAGAGAGTTGCGGAGAAGGTTGCGGCTGACGCTGGTGTAAACGTCACGTAGATGGAGCAGCTCGAACTTGCAGCTAATGAAGTCCCGCAAACGTTGGTTCCCGTGGCGATTGCGAAGGCGGATGGGTTAGTGCCTGTGATGGTGATGCCACTGATGGTCAGCGTTGCAGTACCGGTGTTCGACAGCGTTGCAACTTGCGCCGCGCTGGTTGCGCCCGTAACCGCCGTGAAGGTAAGCGACGCGGGTGTGAGGGAAGCCACTGGCACGGATGTAACAGCCGCCGTGACGGTGACTGTGTTTGTGCCCGTAGCAGAGGTATAGGTGGAAGTGCTGTTCGAGTCGGGCGTATACGTCGCGGTCAACGTATCTGTTCCAGTAGCTAGCGATCCGGCGGGAATCATGATCGTCGCCGTGCCGCCAGACAGCGTGGCCGCTGCGGACGTGTAGCCGCCGCCGGAGAGCGTTACCGTTCCGGTGGGTGTAAGAGTGCTGCATGTTTCGGGACGGACGGTCGCACCTGTAGGCTGGCGGCGAACAGCCGCGCACTGGCCGCCGCCCAGCGAGATGGGCACAGACAGCGATTGCGCCGTGGTGATGCTTGAGGATGCCGGCGTCACCGTGACGGTAGGCGTGGTGAGGCCGAGTTGTATCACGTAGGCGGCGCTCGCTACGGCGCTGGTTGTGTAGCCGCTCGCCGTTGCAATCGCCTCCAGTGTCTCTGACGACGAAACCGTAATCGCACCGCTGTAAACGGACGAGCTTGTGGTTGGCGTGGTTCCGTTGGTGGTGTAGTAGATGGTTGCGCCTGCCGTCGCGTCGCTGATTGTTACCGTCTGCGTGGTGGCGTACGTCCCGGCAGGCACACTGAACGTTGGCGTGGCGGCCGCGCCCGCGACCACCAGTGTCAAGGCAGGAGACGTGCTTCCGGTGAAGTTCGTATCGCCGGAATAGACCGCCGTCAGGCTGTAGGAACCCGCCGCCGCGATGGACGTTGTGAGGGTTGCCGTGCCGCCGATCCCCACCGCCCCTGTTCCTAGCGATATGGCGCCGTTATAGAACGTGACCGTGCCCGTCGCTCCCGTGGTCACGGCGGCGGTCAAGGTGAAGTTCGTTGCGGTACTGGCAGACGTGGTGGAGGAAGTAAGCGCCGTTGTGCTGGCCGCCTTGGTTACGGTGAGCGAAGCGCCGGTGCTTGCGCTTGGTCCGTAGCCGGTGGGATTCGTCGTCTGGTTGTAGGTGCCCGCATACGTTGCAATCACCGAGTAGACACCCACAGGAGGTGTGACGGTGACAGTCGCCACACCTTGCGCGTTGACACTCGCGCTGCCGAAGCTGACTGAGCCCGCCGTGAAGGTGACGGTGCCGGCTGTTGGCGCGGCTGTCCCGGCGTTGACAGTGGCGGTGAGGACCTCAGCGGTCCCATACATGGAGGTTACCGGCGCGACGGTAAGCGTGGTGGTGGTGGTAACCGCGGAGGAGACTGTGAGCGCGACGGCGTTCGAGGTTGCGCCGTTGAAGCCGGAATCTCCGGGGTAGACGGCGGTGATGTTGTACGCGCCGCCAGCCAGCATGCCCGAGAAGGTGGCGATACCCGCGGCGTTCAAGGTCCCGGTGCCAACGACCGTTGCGCCGTTCATGAAGCTGACCGTGCCGGTGGGCGAGGTGGGGATTCCAGTCAGGGCGGAGGTGCTCAGGACCGTAGCCGTGAGGATGACTGTCTGGGTGGGGCTGGCGGGGTTGGGGGAGACGGTGAGAGTTTCCGCGGTGGGTTGCTGCTGAGTGATCATTTTAGCGACGAATCCGCTGGTGGACGCGCCGAAACCGGTGCGGTTGAAGGCACCCGGGGTGGTGGGAATGTAGTCGTTGCCGTTGAAGGTGATGTAGCCAGCGAAGTATGCGTTGAGGTTGCTATCGAGGTGTAGCGAGTTCGTGTTGACCGTGATGCCGCCAGTGGAACCGAAGAAGGTGCCCATTAGAAGGGTGGAGGCGTCGGGGGAGAGCTCGATCAGGAACGCGTCGCTATTCCGAGCGGGATTGGTGGAGATGGGATTCTTCAGTGGCAACGTCTCAACGTTGCTCAAGCCCATCACGTAGACGTTGTTGTTCGTATCCAGCGCAACGCCTTGACCCGCAACGAACTCTCCGGCAAAGAAGGACCCGGTGCCGCGATAGTAAGTAGACCATACCGTCGCCCCCGTGGGCGACAGCTTGGTGACAAAGGCGTTCGCGCAAACGTTGACATCGCCATTTCCGTCGCCGGAAGGTATCGCACAGCCAGGTTGCAGGACACCCGTGGTGGTTGGGAAGTTGTTGGCGTTGGTATCGCCCGTGGCGACAACGTTACCGGTCGAGTCGGTGGCAACGCCGTAGACATCTCCCCCGGGATACAGGGGATTGCCATTACTGTCCGCGCCGGCCGAGGAGCCGTTCATATAGGTGGAGAAGAGTAATGAGGCTACCCCGGACTTGCTGGGATCGAAGCCCGCGAGCCAACCGGTCATGGGGCATTGACTGTTTGCGTTTCTGGCGTTGGGGCAGGAGGTAGCGAAAGCACCGGCGGTGGTGGGCCAGTGAGCGGAGGACGTGTTGCCCCCGATGAAGGCCTGACCAGCGGCGTTGACGGCGACCGCAAGGCCGTTCGTGTTGCAGGCACCGTTGCCGCAGCCGCCGATTACGCCGCCGCCGATAAGCGAGGAGTAAACGAAGGAGTGCAGGTCGGCGCTCAGGATCGTGATGAAGGCCTGCTCATCCTGCGGGCCGCCGGTGTTGCCGCTGCTGTCTGTGGTCGAGTATTGAATGGACTCGGCGACGTTGCTGTAAAAGGCGCTGGGGGTCGTCGGATAGTTGGTGGGTCCAATGTCCGCGTTGCCATGATTGTCCACAGGATAGGAAGGGACGTCGTTACAGTGCGGTCCAACGGTGGCGCACTTGTAATACTGGGTCGAATTGGTTTCTCCCACGATGTATGGCCGGCCCGTAGCATCCAGAACGATGCTGCTGGCATAGTCGTTCTGGCTGCCGCCGAGCGGCGTGCCATAGAGCTCCGTCTTGCCGTCGGAAGAAAGCTTCACCAGGAAGGCGTCAGAATTGCCGCCATCGGACTCGCCAGTTTCGGGTTGGTTGTAGCCCCCGTTACAAAGCGGTTGAATAGCGTCTGAAGTGAACGGGAAGCGGACGGCGGTTAATGGGGTATTGTTGAATTCGCCCGGGTTGAGGCAACTGTTGGTGTAGCCGACAACATACGCCTGGTCGGTTGCGTTGACCGCAACACCGGTGGCGAAGTCGTCCTGGCTGCCGGCGAGATACGTGCTCCAGATGACGCTGGAACCGTCAGCGGAGAACTTGGTCACGAAGCCGTCATGATAATTGCTGTTCTTGACCCCGGAACGGGCCGGTTGAAACTCGCCCGTTCCCGACGGCAGCGTTGGCGAAAGGGTCTGGCCAACGGCATAAAGCTGGTTGGCCGCATTGATGGTTGTGCCGGTGATCTCATCTTGGATGGAGCCACCAAAGTAGCTGGCGTAGCTGATGATGGGATCGATGACGAGCTCTTTGCTGCGGTCATAGGCCCCGATTTTGAAGCCGACCTTGTTGTTCGCGGCGACGGTAAAGGCTCCGTCGATGGACTGGCGTGCGCCGTCGACCTGCTGGTAGAGGACAGGCTTGTGGAAGACGATGTCGGTATCGCGGCTGGTGGCGCCGATCTGCAGACGGAGATCGCCGTTCGATTCGACGACCGCGCGCGCGCCACCGATCACGAGGTGGATCAGGCTGGGGTCGCTCTTCGGAGAGACGACAAAATCGTATTCGAGCTGGCGCGCGGTGCCGTAGTAGACGAGGTCGATGCCGGGGTAGACGCCTGCGGCGCGGGTTGCCGCGTAGGTTGGAATCCCGGTGTATGTTTTGGCTTTGTCGCCGGTGATGTAGTTGACGTAGCCGGGAAGTGGGCGGTCGGCCGACATAGCGGCGCGAGTGTTGGCGCGGTCGAGCGTCATGCGAATCGCGGCGCGGGTAGCTGGTACGGGCCGGCCGGCGCGGCGGGCCGCTGCGTCTTCGCGGCTGAGCACGAGGGTCGCGGCGGTGGGCTGTAGCAGGACGGTGTACTGACTGCCGCGAGCGAGAAACTGTACGGTCGGGTCAGTCTGGCCACGGTTGGGCTCGAAGCTCAGAGGCAACTTGCCGAAGTCGGCGTCCACATGGGGGACGTGCAGGTTCGCCGGCTGCTGGTGTCCCGGGATTTGCGCGACGGCAATACCCGCGAAGATGAAGGCGAGGGTGGAAAGGCAGTGGAGGGCGGACTTCGAGGGCGTCAGAATCATGGCAGGGCCTCTTGTTATGGAACGCGTCAATCGCGGACAGAATATGTTGGGACTCCGGCTGGTTTGTTTAAGAAACGTCAGCGACAGGTTTTCTAATGCTCCATCTGCATCTGGGTCCAACCGGCGCTGCCCGCGTGACCGTTGGGATCGTAAGAGGCAGAGTCGGTCATGATGTAGTCATTGGTATTGCCCGTCGTAGAGGCCCACACGTGATCGTAGCCACTGGACATCTGCACCCGTTGACCGGTGGAAGGGTCCTTATAGATGGCCTGGTCGCCCATGTAAAGAGCGAATTGCTGGGAGCTGTGGTCGAGCGCGGCGGAGCGATTGCGGGCCACACTGGACATAACGTTGCTGCGGTAGTTCGCGGTGTCGCTGCGAATGGCCGCCTGCTGCGCGGCCGCATTCGCGTTGTCCTGGGCCATCTGCTGATGGATCCTGTTGACCTGCGCATAGGCGCCGTTGATCTTCTCGTACGACGCCGCGACGAAGGACTGTGCGTTGCGGATCCACTCCGGGTCGATCTGCACGGACGAAAGCAGCGTCATCAGCAGTTTGACGTTGCGGTCGAGCTGGCCGGGCGGTGCATAGATCACTGCGGCGAGCGGCAGATCGTTGTAGGTCACGGTGCCTCCACCGGGCACGGCCTCGGTCCTATGCGTGGCTAGCGCAACCAGCCACATCTCCACCTGCTTGCCTTGAAAGGAGCCGGTCAGACGCAGTCGTCCGGCTTCGGCGGTAATGTGCGAGTTGCCGTGCTGGTTGGCGGCGGCAACGATCTGTGGAATCTCCTCGCTGAGCCCGGGGACAGGTTCCACCTGGCCGACGATGTGCGCCCCGGCTATGATCTTTTCCGCCCCCTCAGGCAATGCCACCGAGAGCGTCTTCGGCTGCTCGATGGTGCAGTTGAAAACCCCTTTGAAGTTGCGCATGATGCCTTCCTTCTGCTGCAGGAACGCCGGGCTGTTCGAGGACATGCTTGCGTTCGCGGGAATGACGAAGATGCCGGTGCCTTTGTCCGTGCTGGTAGCCGAGATCATGATGCGGCCCGACGTGTCAGCGCAATCGATCGTGGCGAAGTTCGGGCCGGGACGGACATCGAGTTGCCAGCCCACGGGCAGCAGCATGCTCATCATCTTGAAGTTGCGCGATTGGTGCGTCTGCCAGTCTGTCAGCGGAGCCGAGCGCTCTTCGCGCGTCAAGTGCCACGTAGGCCACACGGTGCTGGAGGTGATGACCATGTCGCCCGTAGGCGTCTGGGCTAGAGCGCTGACCGGAAGCAGCAGAAAGGCGACACAGCCGAACAGGTCCCGGAGAACCGAACCAAAACGAGGCTTGAACATGCAGAAGGAACGAATCGCGGTTATCATGGCAGGGGGGCCTCTGTTGGCTATCGTTATCAATGCACTCGCTTCAGGAAGCAAATGCACGCCATATAATGTGCTTAGCAGCCCACACTTCAGCAAGAGCTATGTCGGGCCAGGTCGGGCCATCTCGTGCCATCATTTCAAAAACCCGCCGTCTCACCCCCGCACGAACGCCTCAATTCGTGGAAAGAGATCGCCGCTCACCTGAACTGTGGCGAGCGCACCGCAAAGCGTTGGGAGAAGACACGGTCGCTTCCTGTACGTCGCTTGCCCGGCGGTCCTGGTCTCGTTTTTGCATTGACATTCGAGATTGATATCTGGCAGCTAAGTCTGGCTGGCGTTGAAGTGGACGCGGCCGCTGAGACGGAAGCCGATCCAGCCTCGCCTTTTCCGTTCGTTCCGACGAGCCACCTTCCCGTTCCGGCAATCTCAACCTCGAGCTCCTTTTGGGTGCGAGCTGCGGTCGCGCTGCTGGTAGCCATCGTCCTCTCAGGTTCGGTAGTCGAATGGTTCTACTATCGTCACAATCGTGCGGGCGGGAACCCTGCGCGCGCCGCATCTTCCGAAAAGTCAAGGGAATCGAGCAATCGAGAGGCACAAGAGCTCTATCTCAGAGGTCATTACCTCCTGAGCCAGCGAACCGCACCAAGCCTCGCCCAGGCGATCGATCTCTTCACCCAGGCAATCGTTCGCGACCCCCACTTCGCAGCAGCCTACGCCGGCTTGGCCGATAGCTACCTGTTGATACGCGAGTACGGGCACATGCCCGACGCGGAGGCCTATCCGCGCGCTCTCGCCGCCAGCCAGCAGGCGATTTCCCTCGATCCATCTTCAGCCGACGCCCATTGCAGCTATGCGTTCATCTTGAACTATTGGCTTTGGAACTTCCCTGCGGCGGAGAGGGAGTTTCAAAGTGCCATCGCTCTGGACCCGAACTACTCACAGGCCCACCACTGGTATGCGACATCCCTCTTTTCCGCAGGCCGATTTGACGATGCGCTAAAAGAGATTGACATCGCGCGCCATCTTGACCCCGATTCCATCGCGATCCTCGCCACTCGCGGCTTATTGCTGGCGTCGGTCAACAGAGGGGCTGGCCGGGAGTTTCTAGACCAGATGGAAAAGGCGAATCCTCGATTCCCAGCGATCCCTAACTACCTGTCCCGAGTTTATGCGCGACTGAACGATTGGCCGCAGTACATCGAAGAAATGGAAAAGTTAGCAACGCTCAATGGGGATGCGCCAACTTTGGCGCTGATGAAATCGGCAAACAAGGACCTCAAGGCCAACGGGCTGGTCGCCATGAATAGGACTCTTGCGGAAGGTTTCGGCAAACAAGCCAACAACGGAAATGCCAGCGCAATGTCTGCGGCCTACTTCTATGCCCGGCTTGGCAATCAGGAACGCACCCTTCACTATCTGAGTCTTAGCTGCTCCTCTCACGACCCCGGTTTTCTCTATATGAAGTATGAACCCATGTTCAGCTTCTTGCGCGGCACCCGGCCCTACCAAGCCCTTCTAGTCCAGGGAAACATGCATCTAGCCGCGTCGGCGATTTCGCAAGTACCGCCATCCGCTTCCACGCCTGTACTTGCTCGATGAGCCTAAGCATCTTTACACGTTCCAGGAAAGGGCCATATCAACGCCTTCGTGGAAAGCTTCAACGGAACCTTCCTTGCGGCCTCGCCAAAATTCCATCTGGCCGCAAATTGCGTCTGATCTTAACCGTTAAGAGCACAAATGCGGATGCTCTGGCGCAGTTTTCGGTCGGGAGAGCGGGGTTCGCAGGGAGCCTAGAAGCACAAAACACAGCACGTGACGACAGCAGACACACTTCTGCTGCCGGTCATCTTCAGTTTTCCCGGAAGTTGATCGTAGATGCGGCTCAGGCAGCCAGATCGTAGCGATGATGCAAACCGCCGAGTGTTGGCATGGACACGATCCTGCAACCAGCATCGGTGCTCTTTGCCGCCTCACGGCCTGCGGGCGTTTCCTTCTCCAACCCAAGATGCGTTCGGTCGTCGTGATAGTAACGGATGTAATCATTCATGAGTCGCTTCAGATGGCGCGCGTTGAGAACGATCACATGATCGAGAATATCCCGGCGGCAGTTGCCGACCCAACGCTCCGCAACGCCGTTTTGCCACGGACTTCGGAAGCTGGTCCGCTTCGGCTGGATGCCGAAGCTCTTCACCGTGTCGATCACTTCACTGTTGAACTGCGGGCCGCGATCAAAGATCAGATATTTGGGAGCGGAGTCGTAAGGGAACGCCTCGCGCAACTGCTGAATCACCCATGCGGCGGTCGGATGCTTGGTCACGTTGAAGTGAAGAATTCGCCGCCGATCATGCGCGATAACGAAGAAGCAGTACAGGACGCCAAAGTTCAGCATTGGTACGGTGAAGAAGTCCATCGCTGCGATAACTTCACGATGATTGTTCAAAAAGGCCGCCCATCATTTCGCCGGCTCAGGGCTCCTTGGCGCTCTCCGAATCCAGCGCAGCACCGTACGCTCCGAAATCTCGAAGCCAAGCATCTTCAACTCACCGTGAATTCGCGGTGCACCCCAAGTCTGGTTCTCGGTCACCATGCGGAAGATCAGGGCACGCAGTTCCCGACTCACGCACTTTCTGCCCGTTCGAGTTCGGTGTCGCGAAATCCACGTCCAATACAGCTTGAAGACCGTCCGATGCCAGCGAACAACTGTCTCCGGCTGCACGACGATCAATGCCCGCCGCCAGCCGACCCAGAGCCGGCTCAACATCACCCAGAACAATTTGTCGGTAGTAGCAAATCGCGGCGGCGGATGTTTCTGTTTGAAAACGCCGAGTTGTTGCCGCAGCGCCAGGTTTTCCAAGAGCAGGTCCCGGCGTGAGCGAAAGAGCCGAGTAAACAGATCAACCAAGAGCCTCAGCAAGCGCAGCATGTGACCAGTTTTACATGTGAAAAGGCCGAATTCAATATCCAGTCTATATACTTGATTCTAAAGCCTGTCGGTATTTTGGCGAGGCACAACACCATAATGACTACGAAGAATGGGCCGGCGATGAACCAGATGGTGATGGCCTTGGTCGACATCTCCGGTGCGGAGGGCGCACTTCCCGCGGACTACATGGCTGCGGCAGATAAGGAGCTCTCGAAGTTTCTCGGGGCTTGCTGCGTGAAGGGAAAAATAAAGATATCCGTGTTGATTGCCAAGTCGTCGCTCACCAGCCAGGCCGGAGATGCCGAACTGGACGAGAAGCGCCTGTCAGACTGGCTGCCCATCGAGGTTGTGTTCAAGAACCCCCATCCGGGCTGCTAGGGCGTATCGCTGACTGGGTAATCCAGATGCCCGAGCCGCTTACTGGCGCGCAGGTCTTACCCCACCGCGGCCAGCACAGAGTTGGCAAAGAGTTCACTGCATACGTCATTTGGATGTTTGGCCAGGCAGGCCCATGATGCTGTGGTTGCGGGGACTGGTTCCAGATGCCATCTGCCAAGTCTTTTTAGGGCGGCGGTTTCCGACCACAGCGGAATTCCACCGGTTAGAGTCGCCCTTCTCGGTTCAGAACTTCAACTCGACCTTCATCTCACGGCCGCAACTACGGCGCTGCTGATGCTTCTAGCAATCGTTGCATTCCCTACCGGTTTGAATTCTCCTCATTCGAGTGAGGGCTGTCGTTTCGCGTTGGCTGAGCCAAGCTCACTTCCTTTGAGGGAGCGGGCACGAACGGCTCCGGCCCCAGGTGACCGCGATGGCACGTGCCGCAGGTCACTGGAACACCGGAGTTGTCGATACTGGCCACAAACCTGGTGTTAATCTCCTCGGTCATTGTGAACATGGTGCGAGCAACTGCCTTCATCGGTTTGGAATCGGCGGCGAAATCAAGCAGCGGGCGGCCGTCGGGCCCGATGTTCTCATGGTCCTCGGCGTGGCAGGAGCTGCACTGGGCACCAAGTGAGGCTGTCCATTGCACCATAAGGGTGTGAATCTGCTCCCCGGTCATTTCCTTCGGCAGCACCTTCAGGTTTGTTGGAGCAGGAAAGACGCGAGCCTGAGGGGGCGAACTGGCAGCCGGGTCTTGCGAGCCTGTTGGAGCTTGAGCAGCAGTGGTAACAATGAAGACAGCCCCGGCCAGCAAGCCCGCAGCCGCAGCAGATACAAACAGGAATGATGGCTTCACGGCTGGAACCTCGTTGCAGGCTGGAATGTTCTCTTGTGGCGCGGAGCCTTCGCGGTTGGCGCAAAGGCTTCGCGCTGGTTACCAGCTCTCCTTCTTCTGCTGCTTCGACCACAGAAAATCGGCAATGCGATTGATGTCTTCGTCACTCAACACATGCTTCCAAGACGGCATGTAGAGTGGCGGAGCCGGCCCGGCCGCATTCTCCAATGGAGGCGCCCTGCCGTTGCGAATAATGGCGATGACTTCGTCCTTGGTGTAGTCGTCCGAGACATGAAGAAGCGAAGGCACCTCGCCGCCCTGCGCGTTGGGGTTAGGCACGCCGCCTTGCAGCTCCGTGCCGTGGCAGCCCACGCAACCGAAACGCGCGAAGTCCTGCTTGCCGGCTTCGATGGCCACGTCCTCGGGCATCAATGCACGGTTCTTGTGGGACAGGATCAGTTGCACATCGTCTGGTGTGGCGGACTGAAGGTAAGCGACAAGCGCCTTGCGAGCATTGGTTTCCAAATCGTATGCGGGCATGGAACTTCCCGGATAAACAAGTTCCGGATTCACCAGTTGCTCGTCGAGCCATTCCGTCGAATGCCGCGCGGTTACGCCCAGCAAGTCAGGCCCCGTCTTTGCGCCCACTCCGCCGACGCTGTGACAGGTAATGCAGTTCTTTTCGACAAACAATTGCCGGCCGTACTCTGGGCTTGGAATCAGGCGCACGCTCGAGTAGTAAGTCCCCATCTCTTCGCTGGTGAGCGAGAGCATGTAGTAGGTGAGGTCGCGCGCCTGCTCCTTTGTGAAGTGGAAGTTGGGCATGGCCGAGCCGGGAGAGACCGCGTTGGGGGCCAGGAAATGGCGCTCGAGCCACTCCGGCGCACGGTGGTTTGCGCCCTCCGCGGTCAGGTCGGGACCAATGCTTCCGCCCACGCCGTTCAACTTGTGGCAGCCGCGGCAACCCTGGGTTTCAAACAACCGCCGGCCTTCAGTCAGCTCCGGCACGCCGGGTACATCGCCTTCCTTGTGGCAGCGGCCGCATGAGGCGCGGATGTAGTCCTTCGACAGCAGCGGGTTTGGCCAGAACTCGACCTTGCCGTGCGCGCCATCCTTGTCAGTGGCCAGACCCTGGCCGCCATGGCAGATGGTGCAGCCAAACCTGGAGGGAATGTGCGGCCCTAGGTTGGCATGGTAGCGGAATGGCTCCGGCGCATTCTTCATGGTCGGGTCTTCAACGCCCAGATGGCATGTGGTGCAGCGATCGACGCGCTGCAAGCCCGTGAGCATGACCTGATGGATCTCGGGCGGCGTGGCCAGCACGGCAGCTTTGGTTACAGCGTTGGGCTCGCCCTGGGCCTCGAGCTGAAGGAAGTTGCGCTGATAGGTCTTCCAAGAGGGCGTGTTGGCTTGCCATGCCGCGGCCACGATCAGCGCCAGCGCCAGAACACTTAATGCGAAGAAGAGCTGTTGCAGTCTCCGTTCCATTACTCAGCCCCCCCAACACCATGTACCCATGGTGGAACCAGCGCCCAGCCTGGTCCGCGGAAGAAGGTTCCCACGACAATCAGGACAAGGTTGGCAACCACGAAAATTGTGAACAGCCAAAGAATCCACTTCCGTTCTCCGGGAAGGCGGCTTGGGTTGCGGTCGAGGTACGGAATCGCAAGGAGCGCAAGCACCATCAAAGCCGGAGCCACCACACCGCCAAGCAGCGCGGAATGGCTCACCAGTTCCTGCAGGCCAAGAAAGTACCAGGGCGCTTTGGCCGGATTGGGCGTCTTTGCCGGGTTGGCCAACTCTTCGAGGGGTGCGTTCAGAAACAGTGACATGGTCATAATGGTGGTCACCGTAGCCATCAATGCAAGCGATTCTCGAACAAAGGCATACGGATAGGAGAAGACCGTATCTTCTTCCTCTTCGGGCGACACGGTTTCAAAGATTGGCTTGCCGGTGACGACTTCCATCAGTCCATAAGTCTTGGTGCTGGAAGCCGCCGTCGCTTGCATCGGCGCAATCGCCGCGGGCGCGCCGATGGTGACTAAATCTTCTGTCTTGGGCTTGAGCTTCCAGATTGGCCGCGAGAGCCCGCCATCCTTGCGGACCCGCCAGAAATGAACGATGGTGAGCAGGATGATGATCGAGGGCAGCACGGCTACGTGGAGCACGTAGAAGCGGAGCAACGCGGCTTCTCCGACACTGTGGCCGCCGAGCAATATCTCTCGAACCTGCCCGCCGATGAACGGAGCATAACTGCCGATGTTAGTCCCGACTGTAATAGCCCAGTAGGCCAGTTGATCCCAGGGCAAGAGGTAACCCGTAAAGGACAGGCCCAGCGTAAGCAGGAGAAGGAATACGCCGATGACCCAGTTGAATTGACGAGGCTTCTTATAGGAGCCGGTGTAGAAGACCCGGCACATATGCAGAAAGACGCAGACCACCATGCCATGCGCCGCCCAGCGATGCATGTTTCTGAGGAAAGGGCCCATGAAGACGACAAACTGGAGATCCTTCATGTCCTGGTAAGCCTGAGGCGGGAACGGCCGGTAATAGCACATGAGCGCTATGCCGGTGGTGAGCAGAATGAGAAAGAGAAAAAACGTGATGAAGCCCAGATAGAAGGTGTGCTTGAACCTGAGGTTCTCTCTCTTCACTTTGGCCGGATGGATGTGCAGCCACACGTTGAGAAAGACCAGTTCGGACTTTCCCTTGTCGGTGGAAAGCGAATCCCGCCGTACGATCGATTGCCAGATCTCTCGGATCAGATTCATCGTTACACCATCAACCGATAGGTCGGAGGTACCACTTTGTCTTTGTCCACGCTGAGTTGTCCATCGCGAGCTTGCGTTACCTCAAACCAATCCAGAGCCCGCGGCGCCGGCCCATGTTCGACTGAACCGTCGGCGGCAAACACGCTGCCGTGGCACGGGCAATGGAAGTTCTGGTCTCTCTGGAAGTACGCGACCGTGCATCCCAGATGAGTGCAGACCGCACTGGCCACGGCGAACCCCTTGTCCCGGTCGCGGAACACGAAGATCTTTTCATCGACCAGGAACGTTGGCGCGCCGAAAGAAAAGTCCGCCGGGGTCCCAATCTTGAACGTCTGCGGCGGCTCATAGAAGACGCTCGGCATGAGGAACCGGACCACGGCGGCCAGACTTATCCCCACCGCTGAAATCAAGGCTGCCAGACCCACAGTTCCCCAGCTGAACTTGAAAAGCTCTCTTCGATTCATACCTCGGCTCCCCTACTCAAAGACTTCCCGCTCCTGCTGCTCCAGCGCTTCCATGGTGATCGCCTGAGTTGGGCACCTCTCGGCGCAGAGACCGCAGCGAATGCACTTCTCTTCGTTCTTGATGATTGCGCCCGCGTGGCCAGCCTTGAGTTCAGTCGCGGGCACGCCATAGCGATGTTGGATCAGGGCGTCATAGCGCTCGTCGCCGCTTACCTGGGCCAGGTCGACGAGCCGCAGGCAGTTCTCCGGGCATACATCCACGCAACCGGCGCAAAGGATGCACTTCGAGCCGTCGAAGATCGTATTCACCTGACAATTCAGGCAGCGCAGCCCTTCGGCACGGCCCTGTTCCTCGTCAAAGCCCAGTTCCACTTCGGCGATTCCGATGCGCCGGTTGGACGCCAACACCGGCATTTTCTGTCGGGGTATGGAGAGGAAGCCGCGCGGCATCTCCCAGTTGGGCATCATGCGGAACCGGCTCAGTACACTCTTTTTCGTCTTGCCGCTGAGATAAACATGAATGGAGCGGGCCGATTTGTGTCCGTTGGCGACGGCCTCAACAAGAATGCGCGGCCCGAAGGCTACGTCTCCGCCCGCAAAGACGCCGGGGGCAGTTGTCATGAGGTTTTCGTCGATCTTGAGAATGCCGCGCGGCGTCACCTGCACGCCCTCATCGCCAGTAAGAAACGAGAGGTCGGCTTGCTGGCCGATAGCCAGGATCACGCTATCGCAGGGGATGATTTTTTCCTCGTCGCTGAAGGCGGGATTGAAGCGGCCATTTTCATCGAATACGGTGAGACAGCGGCGAACCTTGAGGCCGGTGACGATGCCATTTTCGCCGACAATCTCCTTGGGCCCCCAGCCGTTGTCCACCACGATGCCTTCATGCTCGGCTTCGTCCACTTCGCCTTTCCATGCAGGCATCTGCGCACGCGATTCAAGGCTGACCAGCTCCACTTCTTCAGCGCCAGAGCGCATCGCCATGCGTGCCGCGTCCAGGGCAGGCTGCAGGCTCTTGGCCTCTTCTTGTTGCTCGGCCAGATCGACCGACTCATGTACCAGGCGCACAGCGGCGCGTGCCACGTCGATGGCCACGTTGCCGCCGCCCACCACAACAACCCTCTTGCCCAGTTCGATCTCGAATCCAAGGTTGACGTTGATCAGGAAGTCGATGCCGTTGTAGACCCCCGCAAGGTGCGCTCCCGGGATGTTCAGTTCGCGGCCTTTGTTGAGGCCAGTGGCCAGCAGAACCGCATCGAACTTCGAGCGCAGGTCGGCGAAGGAGATGTCGCGCCCAAGCGTCACGCGGGTATGCAGCGTGACACCCATGGCCAGGATGCTATCCACCTCCATCTTGATGATTTCCCGCGGAAGGCGGAACTGCGGAATGCCAAGATAGAGCATTCCGCCGGGAACCGGGGCGGACTCGAAGACCTCGACTGTATAACCCAGCAGGGCCAGGTCGTGCGCGCAGGTGAGTCCGCACACGCCCGCTCCAATGATCGCAATGCGCTTGTCGCGCTTGACTGGCGGCGGCAACTTCTTTCGTGCCGGATCGTGCCCGGTGCCCAGGTTGTGACGATCCGTGGCGTAGCGCTTCAACGCGCAGATGGCGATGGGTTCGTCAATCTTGCCGCGCCGGCAGTTGTCTTCGCAGGGGTGTGCACAGATTCGCCCCAGCACATATGCGAAAGGATTTGGAGCACGGGCTAGAAGGTAGGCTTCTTCATCCTTCGAAATCCCAATGGCCTGCACGTATCGCCCGCATTCCGTATGAATCGGACAGGCGGCGCGACAGGGAATATTCTTGTCGAAGTATTCCTGGTCCGGGACCGTAATGGAATAGCGCATGCGTTCCCCACTATTGCGGCTTTTCAGCTAGAGTACTCCGAAGCCGCAACCCGTGGGCAGCGGCTCTGGTAAGAAGAAACCCCGGCGAACGGGCCTGATGCTCGCCGGGGGAAGGAAGGCAACACTGCCATGCGATGCGCTGGCAAGGCTACCAGAAACTCGCGAATACACTTTAGAGCAATTTCGCAGTTCCTGTAATGCGGGGATCCTGCTATCCCACCCTAGCCGCAAAAACAAAGACGCGGCGAGGGTGGGGCACCCAGGACCTTACGCTCACAATGAAAGCGCTCTAGTGCTGCTGAGCCTTCAGCTTCTCAATCTCTTCGTCGCTCAGCGACTTGGAGAACGCCGAGGGATTCTTGTCTTTGCGGTTTTCCTGATCATAGGCCAGAAAATCGAAGATCGTTTTTCCCTGGCTATCGCCGATGCCCGAGTTCGGCTTGTGCATCATGCGCTTCACATAGCGCTCCCACTCCGGCCGGGTCATGGTCGTGTTGATGGGCCGCGCAATGGTGTGGCACTTGGAGCACTTGTCCGCAAACACCTTGTACCCCTTTTGCTGATCCGGCGGATAGCTTGCGACATCGATCTTGCTGGGTCCCTTGTCTTGCGGAAGCGTAACGTTGCTGCCGCTCTGCGCCGCCATAAACAGAGGAATACAAAGACTGGCGATTGTCATGGTTCGAATGGCCTTGTGCATTTCAATCTCTCCTTACCACATGTAGCGGATATCGAGCCTGAACAGCTTATCGGTCGTGCCCACGAGGGCAAGCGGGTCGCCATCGTGCTCCTGAGTATATGCGGCGCGCAAGACAACATTGCCCAAAGACGTGAGAGCGCGCTCACCGCCGATGCTGAAGACGCGCGTGTGCATCGCCGGTTGCGGATCGATGCTTGAGGTCCCGCGGTCCAGCCGCGCCATGATCACCGTGCCCGGCTTGAAATAGTAGTCTGCCTCGCCACGGTAGGTGTTCGCGATATAGTGCGACATCGGCCCGTTCTGCACCCACTGCCAGTCATCGTCGCTGCGGATGTAGCCGCCGAGCAGGTCCAGCTTGTCGAAGAACAGGTAGTTGCCGAAGATGCCTGACCGGTAAAAGGTTGGCCGATAGGTGAACTGATTGCTTGCGCCCGCATTCTGTATCTGATCTTTGGATCCGCGGTACATCATCACGGTGACGCCGCCGTCGGGACCGAACCAGTAATCGGCGTCGGCCCACACATCTTTTGAATTCTTGGTAGAGTCCGCGAGTATCTCGCTGCCATCCGCGTTAAGACCGTTGGTGACCTTGGCGGAGACGGCAAAGACGTTTTTGAAGTAGTTCGAAGCCCATGTGTAGCCCACGTCTACGCCGACAGGGTGCTGATCGAGAGAAAAGTTGATGGGATCGACGTTGGTGAGAGTGTATGCAGGATCGGAGAAGAGGTTGTAGAACATGGCTGCCCGCGTTCCCTCGCCCTCCTGCATGTGCATCTCGCCGGCCTTGATGAAATAGCTGCTGTTGGCACGGCCGCGTGTGTAGACGCCAAACCCCTGCTCGAGATTGCTATTCCCATCCTGGTAAAGCTCATAATGCCCGAAGTAGGAGAAGCCCGTCTCCGGCACGGCTCCGGCCATAAACAGCGCGGCTTCGTCCAGGTTGAAGCTCGAGCAGGATGAACTTGACTGGGTGTCGCTGCCACATGAGGTAGAGGGAGACGCGGAAGTGGTGTTGCCGGCGTCGGCCACGGTCTTGTCGTCGGTAACGCTGGCTTGCACGATCAGCGCGATCGAGTTCGTGATGCTGAACTTGATGTCCTTATCCAACTCGGTGATCTTCGGCGCGGGCTTGGTCCCGTCCATCTCATCGGGCGGCAACCGGTAGCCCAGACGCTTGAACATGTAGCCGTTCTTGTTCAGCGCCGGGGGAACGGTGTGGCAGGCGTAACACTTGACGCCGTACTTGCGGGCAAATGCCGGAATTGCATGGCCCGGCTGAGGCATCAACAGTATCAAGCCGAGTCCCAACAGGATTGGCTTTACGCCTAAGGTCCAGAGTTTCATGTGCGGGAGCTCCTGCCTGTTTCCATTGCACGGCGAGAGCCAAAGTCCATAAGCTTTAGAATCAACAGGTTGGAGAATAAGAACCGTGTAGTGTGGGGATTTCATTCCCCGAGTTCCAGATTCGATTGGGGAATCGATTCCCCAATCTGCTGCTCCTTTTCCCGCTTCAGGAGGGCGTAAAACGTCTTCCTGTCCACCCCGGCCTCCCGCGCGGCGGCACTCACATTTCCGCTGCAGCGCGCCAGCACGGACTGGGCGTAGGAGAGCTCAAAGCTGGCCAGGTACTGCTCCCTGGCGTCCTTCCAGGGGAGAGCGGAAAGGTTGCCGGCGGCTTCGATGGGCAGCGAATCCTCAGTTAGATCTTCGGGGCCCAGAACGCCGCCGGGGTGCAACGCCGTCAACCGTTCCATCACGTTCTTCAGTTGGCGGACGTTGCCCGGCCATCGCTGGTTTAGAAGCGCTTCGTAAAATTGCGGAGAGCCCGACAGACTCTTGCCGTAGCGCCTGGAGAAGCGTTCCAGGAAGAAGCGCGCCAGGTGGGGAATATCCTCGACCCTGTCGCGCAGAGCCGGCAGCTTGACCGTGATCACGCTCAACCGGTAATAGAGTTCCTCGCGAAAGGTTCCCGCCTTGATCTTTGCCGGCAGGTCCTGGTTGGTCGCGCACAGGATGCGACAATCCACCCGTACCGGCGTCAAGCCGCCCAGCCGCCGCAAAACCCGCTCCTCCACAAAGCGGAACAGCCGCGTTTGCAGTTCCACACCCAGGTCGCCGATTTCATCAAGAAACAGCGTGCCGCCGTCGGCTGACTCGATGAGACCTTTCTTGGTTCGTTCGGCCCCGGTAAATGCCCCGCGCTCATAGCCGAACAACTCGCTCTCAATGAGCGATCCCGGCATGGCGCTGCACTCCACCGGCACAAACGGGCCATCCTTGCGCCGGCTCTGGGTGTGCATGAAGCGGGCAGCAACCTCCTTGCCGGTACCGCTCTCGCCCAGGATCATCACCGTGGCGTCGGTGGCCGCGGCCCTGCGGCACTTTTCCATCTGCTCCAGCATGGAGGGGCTGCGCGTCTGGGCTGCATCCGCCTCGCCAAGAGCCTCCAGACGGCCCTTCAGCGTCTCCACTTCCCGCTCCAGCTTTACGTGCGAAAGCGCCCGCTGCGCCACCAAAAGCAGGTCTTCGCGCTTGAAGGGCTTTTGCAGGTAGTCGAAGGCGCCATTGCGCATGGCTAATACCGCGCTCTCAACGGAGCCGAAAGCGGTCAAGAAGACGATAGGCAGTCCGGGATGCGCTTCATGGAGCCGCGCAAAGACCTCTTCCCCTGACATTCCCGGCATGCGAACATCGAGCAACACCAGATCGGGGGGATTGGCCAGGCATTCGGCCAGCCCCTTCGCAGGATCGACAAAAACCGAAACCGTCGTTCCAGGCGCACGCAGCATCCGCTGGATGTTTTCACCCAGGGCGGCTTCATCGTCGATGACCAGAATGCGGCTCACTCAGTGGTTCCTCCGGCAAACCAGTGGTACGGCTGCCCGCGCGTGAATCGCGTCGGAGGCAGCTCGACAACAAAGCAGGCGCCACCGCCGGGCCTTGGTTCATAACGGATGCGGCCATCATACATATCCAGCAGGCTGGCTGCCAGAAACAACCCCAGCCCCAGCCGCTCCCGCCCGGTGCTTTGCGAAATGAACGGCTCGAACAGGTGCTCGCGAATGCTCTCCGGCACACCTGCCCCATTGTCTTCAATCCTGGCCACAACCTTTGCGCCGGCCGTGCGATAGGGATCGAGACGCACCCAGATCGTGCGCTCATCGCGCCCCTTCAGCGCTTCAAGCGAGTTGCTCAGCAGGCTGCGGACGACTTCACCGATGACGTGTTCGGGCACATCTACCTTCGGCGCCTCCCCAACCTCCTCCACCAGCCTCACACCCTGGCTCTTCGCCTGGGGTTCGAGGGAACGAAGCGCATCCTGCAGCGCCTTCTGCGGTACGGAGGCATCGAAGATTTCTCCGCCGCGCTCACGGCGCAACGCTTGCAGCAGCGTGGTCGCGATGTTGCTCATGTAGCGGGCCTCTTTGAGCATTTGCTCGAGATCGGCGCACAGCGCAGCATCCTCGTTGCGTTCGTCGAGGAGCACCTCGATGCGACCGGCCACAATCGCAAGAGGATTGTTGAATTCATGCATGAAGCCAGCCGTGAATTGGCCGAGAAGCGTGAGTTGGTGGCTTAGCCGAGCCTGCCGGTCGGCTGCCTGCAACTCCTCCCGCAAACGGGCCGTGCGATAGCGGACCGTTTCCAACTGCAGCTTCAGTTGTGCGGCGTTTTCCTCGGCAACTGCTGCCCGGTCCTGCAAGCCGCGTCGCTGCCGGCGCATCAACAGGAGAGCGGGAAGAGGGGCCGCCAGCGCTGCAACGCTGAAGATGATCGCCCTTGCCAATGGTGTGCCGGGGAAGATCGCGAAGCAGGCGCCCAGAGGCGGCAGTGTCCAAGTGCCGCTTAACCAGAGCAGCAGTCGACCCCGCTGTCTGGCTCGATTGACACCTCCGTGGTCCCTTGGCTTCCCTGACATATCGGTCAAGTGTAGTGCTTCAACCGGGTTGAACCGCAATCAAGGTCCTATGTCCGGGTTGTGAAAGCTCGGCGATATGGCTGGCGCCTGCGCCTTGAATGTGTCCTTTTCCCGATCTGCAACCCAGGCATCGGGCCCGTATCCGCTGGCCCTGCCGGCTCACGACATTCTCGGTGCATTCGGTACATCTGCCGGCTGTTTGAAGCCAAAACCGCAGTTTTCAACCCAACCTTTGCGGAACTCCACATCTTCAGGGCCTGTTGAGGAGAAAGCTTGAATCCCCCAACCCCAAAGTCCTGAACCTTGAAGCTCGAAACGACTACTTGAATGTCAGCTCCAGCCCTTTGCCGCTGTCAGGTATGGTCGTCTGCCAGGCATTGATTGCGCTGTTCCATGTCGTTTTCACAGCTTCACCCGCGAGTTTGGCATGTCCGTCCGGGGCCGGCCAGCCGTACACCTCGATCGTTATCTCCGACCACCATGCACTGTAGCTTCCCTGGTGCGGCCCCACATGGACGTGGATGCGCGCGATCAAGTCGGAAAAA
Organism: Acidobacteriaceae bacterium; assembly: GCA_003138365.1. Lineage (GTDB taxonomy): Bacteria > Acidobacteriota > Terriglobia > Terriglobales > Acidobacteriaceae > Telmatobacter. The sequence continues at coordinate 866 of PLFY01000160.1, read as the reverse complement.
TACTGGGAGTGGATATCTGCGATGAACGGGTTTGGTTCCTCATCTCAGGAGTCGTCGCCAAAGAAAGTTCTCACAGACGACAAACCCCAAAAGAAGTTCTGAGGAATCCCGCTTCTTAGGGAGAGGATGATTGGGCACCAGTCCCATTAGGAATGAGTGACCGGCTATTCGCGCCGCACAACATGGTTTTCGTCGACTTGGCCAAGGCAGAGCATCCTGTCGCCATGCCGGACGCCGGAAGTGATGACGCCATCGTCGTGGCTGTCCTGCGCGACGGCGCGGTGTTTCTGGGACTCGACAAGGTCGATCCCGCCCGACTCGGCAGCCGCATCCGCGCCAATCGAACCGACAGGACAGGCGAGACCATGTACCTGCGCGCGGATAGGCGCGCGCAGTATCGTGATGTTGAGAATGCCATCGAAGCCACGGTCGATGACGGACAGCTTCCCATTGAGCGTGTACGAGACATCCCCAGTGGTCCGGTTGATCGTCCATATCCGGGCCGTGGCAATCTGTCCTGCGAGATTCTCCGCCCGCTGTTGAGCAGCAAGCCGCTGTTCCATGAATTCGGACCAATCCGTCTTTCCCTCGTCCATTGCAGGGCCAAGATGAAGTGCATTGGCTTCAAGCGTGGCTTCCAGCCGCCGCTGGTTTCGCTGGTCCGCATAGCGCCATCCGCGCAATTGTGCTGCCGCCCGCGCATCGCCCCCGGCGGCGCGTTCAGCAACCCACGTGCGCAGGTTCTTCGGAAACTGTGCTTGGCGCGTCTTCTGCGTGGACAACTTGAGCGTTCGCAGCTCGATGACGGACGCGGCTACAGTCTCCGAGAGCAGGATCTTCTTGGCGGGCCACGGCAGCGCCAATGC
>PLFY01000117.1 GCA_003138365.1 Acidobacteriaceae bacterium | reverse complement strand
TCGCTCTCAGTGATGGAACCGACGCCGGAGTGGATGACCTTGATGCGCACCTTCTCAGTGGACATGCGGGTGAGCGAATCGGCCAGAACTTCGACGGAACCGGTGACGTCGCCCTTGATGATGAGGGGCAGGTCTTTGACGCCGGCCTGGCGAATCTGCTCGGCAAGGCCTTCGAGAGAGACGCGAGAGCTTTTGGCGAGCTGGGAGTCGCGCTCCTTCATCTTGCGGTACTGCGCGATGCCCTTGGCCTTGTCGCGGTCGGCTACAACGAGGAAGGTGTCGCCGGAGTCGGGNNTTGCCGAAGGTGTTGCCGACGATATAGCTGTCGTTGAGGCGAAGGGTTCCGTCCTGAACGAGGACGGTGGCCACTGCGCCGCGGCCGCGATCGAGCTTGGCCTCGATGACGCTGCCGACGGCCTTGCGGCCTGGGGTTGCCTTGGGCGCGCGGATGTCGGAGACGAGGCAGATCATTTCAAGCAGCAGGTCGAGGTTGATTCGCTTTTTGGCGGAGACTTCAACGAAGACGGTGCCTTGGTCGCCGGCGCCGGCCCATTCTTCAGGGATGAGGCCTCGGTCGGCAAGCTGCTTCTTGACGCGCTCGGGGTTGGCTTCAGGCTTGTCGATCTTGTTGATGGCCACGATGATGGGGACGTTGGCGGCCTTGGCGTGGTCAATGGCCTCAAGGGTCTGGGGCATGACGCCGTCGTCGGCGGCGACCACGATGACCACGATGTCAGTGACCTTTGCGCCGCGGGCTCTCATGCGGGTGAAGGCCTCATGGCCGGGGGTATCGAGAAAGACGATCTCGCGGCCGGATGCAGGTGAGCCTTCCTTGGAAAACTTCACCTTGTAAGCGCCGATGTGCTGGGTGATGCCGCCGGCTTCGCCGGCTGCGACGTCGGTTTCGCGGATGGCGTCGAGCAGCGAAGTCTTGCCGTGATCGACGTGGCCCATGACGGTGACCACTGGCGAACGGGGAACTTCGAGTTCGCCGGTGTTTTCGGCTTCGAGGACTTCTTCGATGGCCTGGTTGGCGATTTCTTCTTCGTAGCTGATGACGGTGGCGGCTGCGCCGAACTTGGCGGCAACGTCCTTGACCATCTCGGCGTCNNAGGGACTGGTTGACGGTAACGAATACACCGCTCATGAGGAGTGTGGCGATGAGGTCCTTGGCGCGGACTTCGAGCTTTTCAGCCAGGTCCTTGACGCTGATGCCTTCGGTGACGGTGATTTCGCGGGTGATGGGCAGCGGTTCACCGCCATATTGCACCCCGCCATAACGTGGCGGCGGCACAAAGCCCTTCATGGGGCCTTCTTTGGTCTTGGGATATTGCGGACGCCCGCCACGTCCTCTGGATGGGGCACGCGCCGGACGTGGCGCCTCGCCGGTTGGCGGCGCAGCGCCGCCTGGACGCGGAGGGCCGCCGAAGCCCGGGCGCGCTCCGGGCGCACCAAAGCCTGGGCGTGCGGCAAAGCCGGGACGAGCGCCGGGAGCACCGGTTCCACCGGGTCCCGCATAGCCGCCGGGAGTGGTGCGGGTGGGGTGCTTGGGGCGTGGTCCGCCGGCGAGTTGTCCGCCGGGCGCGGCAGGGCCACCGGGCGTGCGCGAGGCATAACTGCCTAGAGCGCCAGCCGGGCGGTTGCGATCGAAGATCGGCTTGCCGCGCTGAATGCCTGCGCCGGGCGCCTGGTTTCCGGTGCCTGCGATTGGGGCGGATGGAACCACAATGGGCGCCTTGTAGACCGGGCGGGGCCCGGTTTGGGGCATCACGACGCGGCGGGCGGGAAGGGCAACTGTGGGGGACGCGGTGTGGGTATGGCCCTGGCCGCGATGCGCCGGGCCACGCGCAGGAGCGGCGCCAGGTTCGTCTTCAACAATGCTGAGAGATTCCGTGTCAGTCTCCGGTTCGGCTGTGGCGGCTTCAAGGTCGAGCGGAGCGGCAATCGCCGCGGGCTCAATGGCAGTGCCGGAAGGCGCAACTGCGACGGGAGACACAACCGGCTGAGCGGGCGCGGCAGCGAGGACCGGTGTGGCGGCGATGGGAGCTTCAATGGGCGGAGCGGCCGGGGGAACCGGGGGCTTGGCTGTTGCGGGCTGCTCGCTTGGGCGAGGCTGGACGTCGCGGGTGTGGTCTTCACGCGGAACTGGTGGAGCGGCTGGAGGCTTTGCCGCTGCCGGGGGCGGCGCAACGACAACGACGGGACGCGAGGGGGCGGCGACGCCTGCCGGAGCCTTGGCAACCACCGGGCCGGCAGGCGGGCGGGAGGCAATGGCCGGCGGAGCCGGGGGAACGACGATGGGCGGCGCGGATCGCGGCTGGGGAACAATCTTGCGCGGCTCCGGACGGCCCGGCTGGGGCGAGACGACGGTGACCGGGGCCACGACTGGAGCTGCCGGGGCGGCGGGGCGAACTGGTGGCGGCGGCGCCGCTTTGGCGCGCGCCTGCAACTGGCTCTGCCTTGCCTCTTGTTCTTCCTTCTGTTTGGTGGCCAGGATGGCCTTCATCACGTCGCCGGGCTTGGAGATGTGAGAGAGGTCGATTTTGGGCGTAATGGTCTGCGCGGCGCGGGAGGGCGCGGCAGTGCTGTGGCCGCCAGACCGCGATCCACGCTCATAATGCGCGCGAACTTTTTCCGCCTCGAAATCCTCCAGCGAACTGGAATGGGTCTTGCCGCTGGCCAGGCCGAGTTCCGCCAATATGTCAAGAACCTGCCGGCTCTTGACTTCCATCTCGCGCGCGAGATCGTTGATACGAACCTTACTCATCCGCCTCTTTTCAAAATGTGCTACCCAAAGCCCTTAGTCGCTCATAGCTACCTCATGGCAATGGCTGGTTTTCAAAGTTCTGTGATCGCCTGAGCGGTCTTGAAGGACGCGCATGTTACGCGGCGTCCTCTTTGGCCGCGTGCTCTTACTCATCTTCTTTTTTTGTTTCGTCCGTTTCGGTGTCCAGCGTGTCTACATCTTCCGCGACGGGGACATCGTCTACAGCTAGTTCCGCGGCGGTGAGGCCCTCTTCTTGCTCGTCGGCCTCGGCCGCCGTTTCAGCTCCGGCAGAGTCTTCGTCTTCGGCCTCGGCTGCCTGCTCGCTTTCCGCTTCTTCCAGCACCACTGCGGCGTTCTCGGCTTCAGCTTCCGCATCGCCTTCCACTGCCGGTGCATTCTCAATTTCCGCTTCGCCGGCTTCTTCAACAGCCGTCTCGACGGAAACGACTTCGCCAGTTTCCGCAGCTTCAGCTTGGGCGTGTTCGGCGTCGAGCGTTTCCTCTTCAGCGGTTTCGGGCACATGGCCTTCTTCGCCCTCTTCAAAGTGGCCGAAGTAGTGGCGAACGGCTACGCTTATGCGTTCGAGCGTCTTTTCGCCGATGCCGGGAATCTCCTCGAGCTGCTCGGGGGTCATGTCGGCCAGAGCCTCGACAGTGGTGATGCCGGCAGCAACCAACTTCTGAATAATGCCGTCGCCGAGTTCGGTGACCTGCTCGATGGGCGTGGAGGGACCGCCAGAGAAGGCTTGCATCTGCTGCTCGACCTCCTGGCGCTTCTCCTCTTCGCTCTTGATGTCGATCTTCCAGCCGAGCAGCTTGGCCGCGAGACGCACGTTCTGGCCCTTCTTGCCGATGGCCAGCGAGAGCTGCGTGTCGTCGACGATGACTTCGAGCTGCTTGTCAGTGAGGTCAGAGATCGATACGCGGCTTACCTTGGCCGGCTGCAATGCCTTCTCAGCGAAGGTGGTGATCTCGTCCGAGTACTCGATGATGTCGATCTTTTCGCCGCGGAGTTCGCGAATGATGGACTGTACGCGCATGCCCTTCATGCCGACGCAGGCGCCCACGGGGTCAACGTCCTTGTCGCGGCTCTGCACGGCGATCTTAGTGCGCTCACCGGCCTCGCGGGCAATGGCGCGAATGGTTACGGTGTTGTCGTAAATCTCAGGGACTTCCGATTGAAAAAGATTGGACACCAGTTCCGGCGCGGCCCTGGAAACGACGACCTGCGGACCCTTGGCGGCGCGGTCCACCTTGAGCAGGACAACGCGGACGCGTTCGCCGATGGAGAACTGCTCAAGGCGCGACTGCTCGCGCTTGGGGCAGCGGGCTTCCGCCTTGCCGAGGTCGTAGATCACGTCCTGACCCTCGATACGCTTCACGGTCGCATTCAGGACTTCCTTTTCGCGGTGGGCGTACTCGTTGAAGACCGTGTCCCGCTCGGCTTCGCGCACCTTCTGGAAGATGACCTGCTTGGCCAGTTGCGCGGCAATGCGGCCCAGGGGACTGGTGTCGCGATAGAGCCGGATCTCGCTGCCCACTTCAGCGCCGGGGGCCAGTTCATTGGCCTCTTCGAGCGTGATCTGGTTGAGCGGGTCCTCGACTTCAGCCGCGTCCGCCACTACCGTCTTGTAGATGTAGGCAGTGATGGCGCCGGTCTCCTTGTTCAGTTCGCCGCGCATGTTTTCCTGGGTCTTGTAGTACTTGCGCGTGGCCAGGGCGATGGCCTCCTCAACAGCGCCTACGACGATGCCGGGGTCAATGCCCTTTTCCTGGCTCAGGAGCTCGATGCTCTGGTACAAAACGCTGGTGGCCATACTCTGCTTGCTCTCTCGTTTTTGGCTGGGCGCGAATTCAGCTTGCGGTTCGCGCCGGTTCAGTTGGGTTTAAATTTCCGGTACCAGTTGCGCCTTTTCAATGTTGCCGAGCGCAATCTCTACCGTGCTTACGCCTGTCTTCTTCGTCTTGCTGTTCTGCTTGACCGCGTTGAGGTCGAGCGTAATGGTTGCTCCGCTTCCGCTTTGCGATCGTGCTCCGGCTTCCTTACCGGCTAACAATCTTCCCTGCCAGTGCCGGTTGTTGCGAATCGGCTCAAAGGTTTGGATCTTCACCAGGCTGCCTGAGAACCGTTGAAACTCCTCCGGCTTGCTCAGCTTGCGATCCAAGCCCGGCGAACTTGCTTCCAGCGTGTACTCCGCGCCCGGAATCAGGTCTTCCACATCCAGCAAAACGCCGAAGTCGCGGCTGAACGCGGAGCAATCTTCATGTGTGATGCCGGAAAGCTGCTCGACGGACAACGTTCCCTCAACCAGCCGCTCCGGAAGTCCCTCGACTCCCGCTTCGATCGCCGCTTTGAGTTGCGCGCGGCCCTCGGCGTTTTTTTCGAGGTATACGCGAAGAGTCCGCTCCTTTGCGGGGCCGATGAACTCTGCGTCCACCACGTCCAGCCCATGGGAGGCGGCCACTCTTGCCGCTGCCGATCGAATTTCGTCCAGCTTGACTGCCATCGTCCCCAACGCCGCCGATTTGGCGGCTTATTTACCTAAAAATTGGCCCAAATAAAAAGTGGGCTGTAAGCCCACTCATCTCTCCGCCAGCCGGCCTACTCACGGCAACCATGGCGGACAAATTCGTCTGCATCCTTAGCATACGGCCAAATGCCGGGAAAATCAATGTGGAAGCAAGCCGCCTACGTGAAATTTGCTCTGCGAAATCCGGCTGATGGAGGTGCCAGCGGAAACCGGGTAATGGCTCAGTTTGAAATTGGGGCGCACTCCCTAAGCATTCGCCGTCACGTGGATAGCTGCTGCGACTAACCTCCAGCTCACAACCCCGCTCGAAGCTTTCCATTGGGAATGATGATTCGCGCATCCCCTCTCGGGCGGCAAGGTGTGTCCTTTGACGGAGGCACACTCAAAGCCACATGACTGACATTTGTAGATTCCTGAGAAGGGAGTGATTTGTCCAGGCGCATGGATAGTGTCGAAGTTTGAGTCGGTGGGAAGCTGGTGAAACACAGATCCATCCTTAAAGTTGGGCATTAACTCTTTTCCCCCTTTGCTGGCTTTGGTGGCACTGGGATTGGAGTGACCTGAAGCGGCGTGGGAACCGCTCTATTCATTGCGCCAGAGCAGAACTCATCCTTGGAGCAACCCGCGACACGCGCTTGACGAATCATGCGCTGCATTCCATCTTTGCTGAATCGGGGATATCCCATATCGACGGTGACAACTGCACGGACATGGGTTGCAGTGGCAGCCTTCTCGTACTGCGCATGAGAGCCAACCTGACGCTTAAACACGAATCCAAGGGACTCTATGTTCGCTATGACCTCGCGCGGCGTTAGGAGCGGCAGTTTCCCCATCGTGGGTGCCCTCAAGAGCACCATTTACTCGCCTGTCTCATAGACAGGGATTCCCTATTGCGCTTTTCGAGGGGATTTGATAGGCTGGGGTTGTTCAGGACTCCAGTGCCCCTCTTGGGCGCTTGCATCTCAGACTCACACCGGACCCCGCTTGCAGGCGGGGTTTCGTGTGTCTAGAGCAATTGACTTCAGGGTATCAGACTTTTGGAAACAAATGTAATTGGAATACACTCAGGGGTGCCATTTTGGAACGAACCGCAACATCTTGCGCTTTGCATTCAGATGCGTCTGTAGATTGTAGACCCGTCTCTATTTATTGCGGTTCCTAGTATGAGCGCCACAATGCTGTAGCCCGGTTTCCCACAGAACAGATGCGTTCTGCACTGGAGATAGTGCAAACCGTGCGGGAAATGCATCTCGCCAGTAAACAAGACCAAAAACACTAAGGCTCCTCGTCTCCAAGGGGCCTAGTTTCGGTCTGGGAATCGGAAATATGTTTTGCCCTATATCCGGCAGGGCAGGTGCCCGAATCCGTAAGGCGCATCATAAAACTTCCTCTTGGAATGATGAGACCCACCCAAAAGTGCGCCAATTTGATATTTCGCATGTTCCCAATGGTAACGGATACGATGGCTCAGCGGGGCGGGGCGCAGGATCGGAGCAGGAGCCTCTTGATCTGTTTCCACGCCATCAAGTACCACCATCAGGTAACCGATCATCGCATCGCGGAGGCCATTTACCGCTCCTTCCAGCGTTTCGGACTCTGCGCCTAAATCGAGATCAATGCATTCCGCCAAATATCCCCTTGCTCCACCCTTGCGCACAAAGCAACGAAGGCGGATTTCTGATCCCGATTCATTCTGAAGCGCCGTAGGAAGCATCGGGCCGCCGCAATCAGGGCAGTGGTACGAGCTGCCTCCTTCCACAACGGTAACTTCCTCGCCCATTTCCGTAATGGCGACTTCCTCAACTACATCCATCTTTTTGCCTCGCTACCTCGGAGTAGACTTTTTCCACCGCACAGCACTCGCCTGCACGGCGATCTCTATTCGACGCTTCGCGCTTACAGATCGCGCGCGCGACCGACCGCCAAGCAGGCCCCCTTTTCGGGCCGCTACTTTTCGTTTGTCAGGTTCGACCGGCTCTGCGAGCGCGGCCTGAACTGTTCGGAATGCTCGCACGTTCAAATCCATTTAGACCTCACCGTCTATTGGACGCGTCTTATGGATGCGGGGTTTCTGGGAAACGCAATCCGGTCCCCTGTGCCGCAGGCTACCACAATATATTGTGCGGTCGCCCGGTGCATACATAACAATGGTCATCTTCTGGTAATCAGTTTACCACCCATTCGCCTATCAGCCGCTTATCCGCGCGTACATTGGACAGGGTTTGCGCAAGGATCAGGTCCGGATGGAGAATTCGGCGGTTCAGGTGATTGCCGAGAGCCTGCGCAAGCATGGAATAGCCGATCAGGTGATTTCAGCGGCGATTGCGGAGGCACAGTTAAAGAGCGCATAGGCTTGAAGAGAATATTGTGAGACAGCCAACGGTTGGGCGGATGAGGTCTTATTGCTTCTTCTGTTTTGGCAAGACTTGCTTCTTCATCTCCTCTTGTTCCTCTTGATTCGCGTGCTCTGCATCTTGATTTCCAGCCCACACGCCGCGGGCACAACGGTCTGCAACCTCTCCGCCGATTCTATTCAGATTGGCGAGGACTCTGTGCTCAGTCCTGGGGCCCATCCCACCGCCGTCTGTCTCGCCAGCCATCGTGCAAAGGAATTCACTTGATCGAGACTCTGGCTGAACTCTTGACACATTCCGCATTTCCGCTAAGCTGAAAGTATGTCCAGCGGAAATACAGTCCAATCTGCAGCAGTGAGCAGGATCGGCCAAAGGCGGCAAGTTGTCATACCCAAGCGCGTATTCGATGCGCTCAAGCTGCGGGCGGGCGATTTTGTCGAGGTGAGTGCCGAGGGTGGACATCTGCGGATGCGCCCCAAGCGGCTTGTGGATATTGGCGATGACACGCTCACGGCTAGCGATGCGATCCTAGTGCGCCGGGGCGAAGCGGAGATCAAAGCCGGACGTTCCAAACCTTGGCGGACGGTAAAAGATGAACTGGGCCGTTGAGCTTTCAGCTTCCGCCATCAAGGAGCTGAAGAAGCTTCCTCGCGACCGGCAAGCGCAGATTGAGCGCGCCATCGACGAGATGGAATCCGATCCCATGGCAGGGGATGTCATTCCCCTCAAAGGCTCTGAATGGAAAGGCCGCTTCCGCAAACGCGTGGGACCTTACCGGATCATCTTTGCACTTGATCGCAAGACTCTGACGGTGGCCGTCTCCGCCATATTCATCCGTTCCGAAAAGACGTATCGGTGAGCGCCGCGCAAGTCGCAGTTGGCGCCCGGTCGCGACCACCTCACCAGATTCGCCGAATCCCGAACTGGTCGAGGTGCGGATCGGGGCTGAGAATCGAGATGTCCAGGGCCAGGGCCAGGGCGGCGATCATGCGGTCGAACGGATCCTTATGAGCCGCAACGAACTTGCCCGCGCTCGTTGTCCGCTTGACATCTGCCGCCCACTCGCGGAGGCTGATAGCCATGTGTAGATTTCTTCGTTTCAGTTGCATCGCGGCCATTCTGGCCATTTCGCTTGCGCCTCTCGCTCATTCCCTTGAAAGGCAGGCTTCCTCGGTCTACCACGCGCGCCGTGTTGCGCTGGCTGCCAAGCTGCATGGCGGCGTGGCGGTGCTGTTTGCCGCTGAAGAGCCGGCGCTGGACTTCATGCCCTATCGCCAGGATGAGGACTTCTACTACCTGACGGGCTGGAACGAGCCGGGGGCTGCATTGCTGATTGTGGCTGACGCGGGACAGGTGCAGACAGCCGGGGCTCAGACGGCTGACGCTCAGACACCGCGAACGTACAAGGAGATTTTGTTTTTGCCGACGCGCGACCTGCGCATGGAGAAGTACACCGGGGCCAAGCTGGATGCGGTTTCGCCGGGCGTGGCGGAGGCAACGGGTGTGGACGCGGTGCAGCCAATGACCGAACTGCCGGCGGTGCTGAACCGGCTGATTGACAGCGACCGGCGGCTGTTGCGGAATGTGTGGGCTCAACCGGAGTCTGCCCAGGCCAAGGCGCTGATGGGCTTTACCGCGGTGACGCTTGGCCAGGATGCGAATGCATCGACCCGCGACGCGACCACCTTGACGCAGCAGTTGCGGGTGGTGAAAGACGCAGGGGAGATTGCGCTGCTGAGGAAGGCGGCGGCCGCGTCCATCGAGGCGCAACGGGTGATGATGAGGGCGGCCAAGCCGGGCGTGACTGAGCGCGCGCTGGCCGGCAAGATGACGGCCGCGTGGTTCGAGGGCGGCTGCGAACGGGTGGCGTATGCGCCCATCGTGGGCTCGGGGATCAACTCGACTACGCTGCACTACTCGGAGAACACGCGGACGCTCGAGGACGGCGACATTCTGCTGGTGGATGCGGCCTGCGAGTACTCGATGTACGCCTCCGACATTACGCGGACGGTGCCGGTGAACGGCCACTTCACGGCGCGGCAGCGGGAGATCTACAACATCGTGCTGGGGGCACAGCAGGCGGCGATCGACGCTTTTGTGGCGGGCAAGTCGAAGATCAACGACCGCGACCGGCGCGATCCGGATTCGCTTGACAACGCGGCGTACAACTACATCAACACGCATGGCAAAGACCTGCACGGCCAGCCGCTGGGGCAGTATTGGCTGCACGGCCTGGGACACATGATGGGCATCGACGTTCACGATCCGGCGGACTACCCGGCGGTACTCAAGCCGGGGATGGTGTTTACCATCGAGCCGGGCGTTTACATTCCCGAGGAGAAGCTTGGCGTGCGCATTGAGTGCGACTTTCTGGTAGGCGCGGATGGCAAGCTCATCGACCTGGACGCTGCACTGCCGCATACAGCCGAAGACATCGAAGCGGCCATGCAGGGCAAGTAATGGACCCGCGCGACGAAGTGGAATCCGATCAGTTGGAGATGCTAGCTGGCGCCTTTCGCGATCAGCTTCTGGCCTGCCTGGAAGAGTGCGCGCGTGGGCGCAAGGGTCTGTTCTCCGCCTACGAGCACCTGGGCGGGGGCGGCGAGGCGGACGATCAGGCCTGGCCCGAGGCGGCGCGATTGCGCGAGCTGGCTCTTGCGTTGCAGGGGATTTTTGCCCAGCAGGAAGAGCAGAATGCGTTGTGCGACGAGTTCCTTGACCTGTGCTCGATTCATGGGGAAAGCAACCCCGGTGAGCGAAAGCTGGCGCGGGCGTTTCTTGACCGGATCGAGAGGGGCGACGTGGGGACCAGGCCGGCTGCGGAGGGAAGGCCGTGGTAATTCTGCACGCATTTCTGGCACTGCTGGCCGGCTATGCCACGGTAGCCTTGCTGGTGATCGCGATAACGGCGCTGCTGACTCGGCTTACGCCGAAATGGGCAGGCGCTGAGGGCAGGCCGCAGCCGGGCTATGCCTTTGTGAACGTCGGCTACTCGTTTTTGGCAGCGGCGGCGGGGGGTTACGTGACGGCATGGCTGGCAGCGGGGAATCCGCTGGTCACCGATCTGGTGCTGGGAATCGTGGTGCTAGCCATGGCCGCGCTCAGCGCCATGCAATCGCGCGGCAAGCAGCCCATCTGGTATGCACTGGCGCTGGTAGCCATCATGCCACTGGGGGTGCTGGCGGGCGGGCTGGTGCGGCTTAGAGTGCTGGGAATTCTATAGGGCGACATGCTGGCGCGCCGGCAGCTTCTGCCGGGCTTAGCTGAAAATGAAAAACCCTTGGCAGCAGGGAGAGGCCCGCTGTAAAATCCGTGTTCTGCTTTCCCAAAACTTCAAAAAAATGAGGAATCAACGGATGAAACTGCGTGGAGCACTATCCTTGCTAACCGGCGTTGCCATGCTGGCGCTGGCAGCGGCCGCGAATGGCGCACCCCTGGCAGGCGGTCCGGCGAATGACAATCCCGATGTCGTCGAGGTCCGTCACTACGCTCTGACGCTCGACAAGGCACAGAAGGCCGCCAACGCCATGCAAAGCATCAACCAGCTCACTGCATCCAATGCCGCCTTGAAGGCAAAGATGGATGCTGCCACTTCAGGCAACCTGCCGATCACGCAACAAGCCGAGTACATCGATACGAACTTTCCCCAGGTGACCGCGATCATTCATGCCAGCGGGCTGGCGACGAGGGAGTTCATTGTGCTCACTGGCGCGATCATCAACGATGTGGGCTTTGTGGGGATGAAGATGCAGGGAATGATCAAGGCGTACCCAGCGGGCGTGATCACCCCGGAGAATGCTGCGCTCATTGAAAAGAATTGGCCCGCATTCCAGGCACTTGCCGGCAAGATGTCGCCGGTGAGCAGCAGGTAGGGGAAGCAGCGAAGCCGGTCAACTGTCCGGAAGCGATAGCGCTTTCAGGTCTCAGAATCAAGGCTCTGAGTCACCTGGCGATCCACTCGCTGCCGCTGCGGGGCGTAAGGGTTTGACGCTGCCGGTATTGAGTTTAGCCACAGGTTTTGGGCTGAGGTTGCATGGCTGGCGGGCGACCGGTGGGACGGGCGTCTAAATTCCCACTTGCGTTAGAAGTGACACTCATCTACAATAGTGTCACGCGTAAAGAGGGTGGAAAACATGGAGGTCTTGGAATGCACGGAACTCGCCAAACCTACAGAACTGCGGACGCGGACACGCACGGGTGAAAAAGGCCGCATTGTGATTCCTGCGGCTATGCGTGAGGCGCTGGGGATTGTGGATGGGGATATCCTTGACCTGCGCGTCGTCGATGGCGAACTGCGTGTGGCGACGATGCGAGAACGAATCAGGCGTGCCCAAGAGCGGGTAAGGCATCTCGTTCCGCCGGGGACTCTGGTTTCCGATGAGTTGAGCGCGGAACGGCGCGAGGCCGCGAAGCATGAATGAGGTCGTGCTGGACGCCTCAGCCATTCTAGCGGTGCTTTTCAATGAGCGAGGCGCGGAAAACCTGACAGCAGAGATACTCGGCGCTGCAGTTGCCAGTACGGTCAATTTGGCCGAAGTGCAAACCAAGCTGGTGAAAATGGGTCGCAGTCCAGCGGATGCCTGGGTGGACACTTTTTCTCTAGGCACATCGGCTGAGAGCTACACCAGCGAACACGCGAAGATCGCCGGCGATCTGATTACAACGACGGAGAAATACGGCCTCTCGCTGGGCGACCGATCCTGCCTGGCGCTGGCGATTGCGCTCAAGGCTCCGGTGTATACCACTGAGCAGCTTTGGAGAAACCTGAAGGTTGGGATTCCGATCCATGTGATTCGGTGAGGCGGGTAGAGAGTGCCAGGAACGAAGTTTGGGTCAACCGCCTTATCTGATATATCTTTCGCCAGAAAACTGTTATCATTCGTGTATGTCAAAGGAGTCCGTCATGCGCACCTTGGTAGATATTCCGGCGAATGATCTGGAGTTGCTCAAAGGCGTTACTAAGAAACTCGCTATTTCCCGCGCGGAATTTGTTCGTCGCGCGATTTCCACCTCATTGGAGGCACACCGTACCGATCCGACCGCGGAAGCCTTTGGGCTATGGCGCGACCGCCCCGTGGATGGGCTGGATTATCAGGAAAGGATTCGGGGGGAATGGTAGGGACGAAGGTTCTTTTCGACACCAACATTCTGATCGACCACATGAGCGGCATCGCTCAGGCGGGAGCCGAGCTGGGGCAATACCAGGACCGCGCCATCAGCATGATTACCTGGATGGAAGTTATGGCCGGGAGCAACTCTGAAGACGAGAGCCGAATCCGAGCTTTTCTGAGTGCCTTCCTTTGCATTCCGATTACAACGGAGGTGGCTGAACGATCTTTTGTTGTGCGAAAACAACGAAAGTTGAAGCTACCGGATGCGATCATCCTGGCGACGGCTCAAGCCGCGGACCGCTTGCTCATCACTCGGAAGACCCGCGACTTCCCCGCGGACGATCCCGGCATTCGGATTCCGTATGGGCTTTAGAGCTACTTGCAAAATTCGACG
>PLFY01000010.1 GCA_003138365.1 Acidobacteriaceae bacterium | reverse complement strand
GCATCACAGGAGATTCACCATGAAGGCTCCACTTCCCCAGTTCCCCGCACTCCGGATTCTGCAGGTGGCCGCACTCATCGCAGCCTCGGCTCCCCTGGCTGTAGCCGCAGGCCCGGCTCCTCAGCCGCCCGTTAACGCAGCAGCGGCAAAAGCACTGGTCGCGCAAAACTACGGGAAAATCCCGCTCAGCTTTGAGGCCAACCAGGGTCAGGCAGACAAAACCGTGAAGTTTGTTTCCAGGGGCAGCGGTTATTCGCTGTTTCTCACGGATTCGTCCGCCGTGCTGGCATTGACTAAACCGGACACCTCAAACGGGAAGCTCGGCCATACCGCCGGAAAAAGCCTCAAGCCCGCTTCCGCACACCCTGCGACCAAGACGGATGTTGTCCGGATGGATCTGGCCGGCGCCAACCGCGCAACGCATGTCGCCGGCATGGACCAACTCCCCGGCACGGCCAATTACTTCATCGGCAACGACCCGGCCAAATGGCGCAGCGGTGCGCCCACCATTTCTCCAGTAGCGAAAAGGTCGGCGCGACCTATGGCGGGAAGCCGCACAAAACTGATGCCTATAAGGGGAAATCAGGCACAGTCTAGGCACAATTTTCGGCACAAAGGATCTATGGTTACGTTAAATGATTGATGTTATAGATGTTAGCTATGGTGCCGGGAGGGGGTCGAACCTTAGCCGGTGTTAGAAATACGCAAGTTACTGATTCTAAAATCGACAGAATCGCTCAAATCGCCAGAAGCGACATTCCTAGGCACAATCCAGGCACAAAGACCCGCGGACCGCTGGATCCATATGTTGATGCGCTGCCAATCAGCCGGCCGTGGAAAACCGTTATACGGCCTCCAAACTGTTTACTGGAACATGACGAGTAGGCGGTTTTACGTCCAAGTGGATTGGATTTGTAAACACTTGCCGACATCGGGACCAATCCTGCGAATGCGCTCTATATGGCACAATTTCAGGATGTTGAGGCAGCTCGTAATTTCTAGATGAGTGCCAAGGGGGCATTTTGGCCATGGCGCGATGGCCTTCTGGAGATAGATGCAATGATTGCTCCATCAAAATCTCAGGGGGCTCCGGTGGCTCTCTTATGGATCTCGCGCATCAGCTCTTCGAAACCGGAAACGCCGCGGAGCGTGGCGAATGCCGGATTGGTCTCGAGGCAGATCATTCTGAAGTCGCGGACAGTCAACGCGGTTCTAAGGGCCGCGACAGCTTCCGGTTTCAGTCCCAGGCGGGCATCAGTCTCAGCGAGATGGAATCCCGTATCTTGCCCGCGATCAAATTTGCGTTTCTGCACATGCCGCAACGCCTCGAGCATGGCGCGGCTGCCACCAACTGCCAGCCCCTTTTCGGCCGCAGCAGCTTCATCCAGCGTGGCCGGATCCTTCGACAGGTTCGCCAGGCGCCGAGTCTGCACGATCCATTCGCGATCGTCGCCTTCTATCCACGCAATCTGCGCCAGATAACGCGGGGGCGAAGCAAACTCCGGCTCAGCGCGTTCCATGTCACGCAGTTGCGCGATGGCGCCGCTTGCGTCGCCGTTCAAATAGCGGATGAGCGCCTGGTCGGCGAGGATTGAGCGCGAAGCCGGATTCAGTTGCTGCGCCGTGTCGATCTCGGCCAAAGCATCCTTGGTGCGCGTGTCCAGCGCAAGCAAGGAAGTTGCATACCAGTGATGCGCTTCATCGTCCCGTGGGTCAAGCGCAATGGCCCGCTGGTACTCGTTCAGCGCCTCGGGCACTTTCCACTCCCAATAAAAAAGTCCGAAGGCCAACGCGCGATGCGCTTCGGCAAGCGAGTCATCGAGCGCAATGGCTTTCCGGGCCGCGGCAATCGCCCGTGGAAAGGCCTCGGATGGAGTGATCGCGGTAAACTCCGGCATGATGTCGTAGCACTCGGCCAGCCCCGCGTAGGCCGCTGCATATCCCGGGTCGTGCACCACCGCCTGCGTGAATGCGCCGACAGCCTGGATGAGGCTGTCGTTGGTGCGCCGGCTCAACTCGTAGCGCCCTTTCAGGTAAAACTCGCGCGCCACCGGATCGGGGATATGCGCCATCACCAGCCGGGCCTGCTGCTGCGACGCTGACTGGTGATGGCGATGCCTTGCGACTCCGGCCCAGAGGGCGAGCGCCGCAACTGCCAGCACCGCGATCGCGGCCCACAGAGGCGCCTTCCGGCGGGCCCAATTGGATTTTTGTATTGTCTCGGCCGCAACTGGCGCCGCCACCGGTTTCGAGCCCTTCGTCTGTTCCGATACCGTTACGACCGGCGGCTGCGCTTTGCTTGAATGCAGCCAACGGCTCAACTCGTCTGCGTAAGCAAATACGCTGCCGCGATTACCCGGCACCCGCTGCACTGGCAGCCCGCGTTCCTTCTCCCAGCGCTTGACCGTGCGCTCGTCCCGCCCGAAAAACGCGGCTATTTCCTTCCAGGAATCGATACGCCGGTTGGGGACCGCGCTGGTTGCGTTCTGAGCCATGCCTTGACCACCTGGGGGACCGCTCGCCGGGGGATGCGTGGTTCAAGTATAGCCGACGTTTCGTGAACGCATTCTCAACCCAATGTCCCGCGATGTCCTGACTTGTCCTGCCGTGTCTCTTGCCCGTTGCCATGCTTTCTGCCAACCTGACCATGCCAAGAGTCCCTTTTCCCACCACCGGCAATCATTACTCAGGAGAATCCGCTTGAATCCCACCACCCGTGTTGTGACCCGCGCGCTCGCCAACGTCTGGTCGCGGCAGTACTTTGTGGCGTCCTCTCTTCACCTCACGGTCGCGCTCCTTTGGGCTCTTGCGGCATCGCAACTTTGGGGCCAGGCTTCTCAGCGACTCGACAATGCAGACACCCGCACCGAGGGGACCGGCCAAACGCTAGCCTCCACAACCACTTCAATCACACAGAGCGGGAGCCCAGGCGACTACACATTGACGGCGAAGGTGGTGGGGGCTGGAACCCTGAGTGCCGCACCGACCGGGACTGTGTCCTTTCTGGACACAAGCAATGGCGACGCCGTGGTGGCAACGGCGACACTGGGCGGCGGGACATTGGGAGGACTGACCTGGACAAACACCCAGACTCCGGCGACGGAACCCGCGCCACAGTCCATCGTGGTGGGAGACTTCAACGGCGACGGAATCCCCGACATCGCCGCTGGGTCCAACGGCTACGTAAGCATCCTGATCGGCAATGGCAACGGCACGTTCAAGGCCGCCAACAATCTAGCTGCCCTGAGCAACAACCAGTTGATGGCGGCAGCAGCGTTTGAAACCGGGAAACCCACGGGCATCCTTACCGTCAGCAACAGCGCCAGCCCGACCGACAATACCCAACTGATCCTCAGCGATGGAAGCGGTGGAGAAATTGTGGAGGTTCCGTTCAGCCTTCCCTGCGGATCTGCTTCGGCAGTCCTCACCGCTGACTTCAACGGAGACGGGAAGCCGGATTTTGTGGCCGCCTGTCAGGTGTCCGGCAACTCAGTTCTCGCTATTTTCCTGGGCAATGGGAACGGAACATTTGGGGCGCCGACGATTATTCCCACCGGAGATACGATACTCGCGATCGGGGCAGGAAACATTCGTGGCAACGGCAAGACGGATATTGCCGTGGTGGGCGTCCTTTCCGGTACATCGAGCATGCAGACCATCACGGTGTATGAGAACGATGGTAGCGGAAACTTCACGGGTGGGCCGTCGGTAACGTCCACTGGAGTGAGCCCCACATCGATGGTAGTGGCTGATTTCAACGGAGACGGAAAGTCCGATCTGGCTCTGGCGAATAGCGGCGGCAACAACGTAACGATCCTGCTGGGCGACGGCAAGGGGTCATTCACGCAGGCTGCGAGCCCCCAGACAGGTTCCTCCCCGAGTTCGATCGCGGTAGGCGACTTCAACGGGGACGGCATTCCGGACCTGGCCGTGGCCAACAGCGGCGACAACACGGTGACCATCCTGCAGGGCAACGGCGACGGGACGTTCACGGCCGCGGCAACTCCCCCAACGGGGAACGCTCCTTCTGCCTTGGCAGTGGGAGCTTTCATCACCGGCGGCAAGCCGGGCGTGGCCGTAGCCAACAGCGGCGCAACCGGCGGATCGGTGACGGTGCTCAACTCGCAACCCGCGCAGATGGCAACGGCGACCGCAACCGGGGTCTCGCCTGCCGGTTCGGGTGCGCATCTTGTAGAGGCAAGTTATCCAGGAGACTCTAACTATGCCGCCAGCGTGTCGGGCACAACCAGTCTGAGCGGCGCGGGGCAGGTCACCGTACCCAACGTAGTCGGTGACACCCAGGCAGCCGCGACCACAGCCATCACCGGTGCCGGGCTCGCGGTTGGCACGGTCACCCAACAGAGCAGTTCCACCGTCGCGTCCGGCGACGTGATCAGCGAGAGCCCAAGCGCGGGTACCAGCGTCAACTCCGGCTCGGCGGTCAACCTGGTCGTCTCAACCGGCTCGGCGCAAGTCACCGTGCCCAATGTGGTTGGCGACACCCAGGCGGCCGCGACGACAGCCATCACCGGAGCTGGACTCGTGGTTGGCACGGTCACCACGGCGAGCAGCTCCACCGTCGCATCCGGCAACGTAATTAGCGAGAGTCCGAGCGCGGGCACCAGCGTCAACTCCGGCTC
>PLFY01000141.1 GCA_003138365.1 Acidobacteriaceae bacterium | reverse complement strand
AGGCGGTCCTCGGCCTTCTTGATAGCCTCCAACTTGGCGCCGATCAGCTCGACGTTATAGCGATCCAGAATCCCCGCGTCGGCCAGATCGACAGCGAGGTTCAGCGCCGTCTGCCCGCCCACTGTCGGCAATAGCGCAAATTTGCCTGAAGCTGGATCGGCAGCCAGCATCGCTGCCTCAATGCGAATGATCTCTTCGACGTATTCGCGTGTGAGCGGCTCGATGTAAGTGCGGTCGGCCAGGTCAGGATCGGTCATGATGGTGGCCGGGTTCGAGTTCACCAGCACCACCTCATAGCCCTCCTGCTTGAGCGCCTTGCAGGCCTGCGTGCCGGAGTAGTCGAATTCGGCGGATTGGCCGATCACAATCGGCCCCGAGCCGATCACGAGGATCTTTTGAATGTCATTTCTGCGTGGCATGTTTGTGAGCTAGTTCCTGAACTTCGTTGATGTCGTTGCTTTGGAACGGCGCGGCTTTTGATGCGCCGCTAGAAACCAATTGAGATTTTCCGGACCTTAGCCCCGGCTTGTCGCCGCTTTGAAAGGGCACGGCTTCAGCCGTGCCGATCGCCGCCTCAAGGATCTCCTGTGGCTTTAGCCCCTCGCGTCCGTAGCTTTGAAAGGGCACGACTTCAGTCGTGCCGATGACCGGCCCCAAGAACCCTCCGGGCTTTAGCCCCTGAGGGATGGGGTCCAGCTTCCAGCTCGGGTACGCCGAGGAGTACGGGTACTCGGCCGGACTTGCACATAAATGCTTCTTCACCGGATTCAGATGAATGTAATGGAGGTGCTTGTCATAGTCCTCCGCGTCGCGAATCCTGTGATCTGCAAAGCCGCGGCGCCATATCTCCATGTTTGATCCAAGTTCCTTCTTGGCCTGAAATGAGAATCCGCCCTTGATGAGCTGGACCGCCCTTTCAAGCGCAACCAAGGGCGTAATTAACAAGTGAAAATGATCGGGCATCAGAACAAATTCATGCAAGAGATACGCCTCACCGCGGTGCGAGAGCAGTACTTTAAAAAACAGGCGCGCCCACGACACCGTATGGAAGAGAGCGCGACGTTCCCACGCGTCCGAGGTGACGAAGTAGGTCTGCGCGTTGTTCGTTGCATGCTCGCGTGTGGGTTTCAAAACCTTCCCTCAGGGGCTAAAGCCGCAGCTTGCTTGTACACACTTTCGGCACGACTGAAGTCGTGCCCTTTCAAAACGCTTGTCTCAATAAACAGCGGAGCCAAGGCCCCGCTGCGGTTGCGAAAAAATGTCTTTCTGCTGTTGGACGCCTCATCCCTTCCGCTCCTTCATCCCCAAAAGATGAACTGAGTCCAGGTGCTCGAAGTCCAGAGCCAAACACGGCGTATCTCCCAGCACCAGGCATCGTGACCCGCACTCACCTCGAAAGCCTCTCCTGCACTCACCACTGTCTCCTGCCCATCCGCGCCTTTAATTCCCATTTGCCCAGAAACCACGTATCCGATATGTGCCAGCGATTCCTCGCCGGATTGCTTGCCCACATGCTCGGACCATCTCCAACCTGGAAGATATTCTCCCCAGCCGATAGCCGCGGATTCCAACTCAACGGCGCCTCGGCGGCTGCCATCAAGAAAGCGCCACTTTTTCTCGCTCGACTCCGGATTTCCGCTCACGAGTTTCGCCATAATGCTCTCACTTCGCTAGCCGGGCTCACGGCGCACCTCATCCCTTCCACTCCTCCATCATCTGCCGGAAGTCGTGGAAGAGGTAGTGCGAGTCGTGCGGGCCGGGTGCGGCTTCGGGGTGGTACTGCACGCTGAACAAGGGCAGCGTCTTGTGGCGCAGGCCCTCCAATGTCTGGTCGTTCAGGTCAACGTGCGTCAACTCCACTTCGTTGGCGTTGATCGAGTCGGGATCGACGGCGAAGTTGTGATTGTGCGCCGTAATTTCGACCTTGCCGTTGGTCATGTTCTTGACCGGGTGGTTGCCGCCATGATGGCCGAACTTGAGTTTGTAGGTACGGCCGCCCAGAGCCAGTCCAGTGAGTTGATGCCCGAGGCAAATCCCAAAAACCGGCACGCGTCCCAGGAACTTGCGAATGGAGCGAACCGCGTAATCGACCGGCTCCGGGTCGCCGGGACCGTTGGATAGAAAGACTCCATCGGGCTTCAACTCCAGCACATCTTCGGCGGTGGTCTCAGCAGGAACCACTGTCACGCGGCAGCCTTCTCGGGTGAGCATCCTGAGGATGTTCTGCTTGATCCCAAAGTCATAGGCCACCACATGAAGGAGGCTTCTGCGAGTTTCTTCCTTTGGGAGGAATCCATCGACCAGCATCGGGTCGCCCGACTGGTTGCGGCTGTCAGAGGAATCAAACTGGTAAATAGTCTTCGTCGAGACAACGCGGGCCAGGTCTGTCCCATCCATCTTGCGGATGTTTCTGGCCTTTTGGACGAGAGCCTCCGGGTTGGCGACATTGGTTGAAATCACCCCGCGCATCACGCCGTGCGTGCGTAAATGCCGAACTAGAGCGCGCGTGTCGATCTCAGCCAGCACCGGAACCTGGTAGCGCTCCATGTACTCGTCGGTCACCTGCTCGGACCGCCAATTGGAGCTGATGGGCGAAAACTCGCGGACGATCAGGCCCTCAATATAGGGCTTGGCCGACTCGTTGTCTGCCTGGTTGGTGCCGTAATTGCCTATCTGGGGGTTGGTGAGAACGACGATTTGCCCGGCGTAGGAGGGATCGGTGGCGATTTCCTGGTAACCGGTAAGAGAAGTATTAAATACGACCTCGCCCAGGCTTTCACTTGGGTGCCCATAGCCGAGGCCACGGAAGATGCGCCCGTCTTCGAGCGCCAGAATCGCCTGCATCGCGTCTCCGGGGAGTAGATTCAATCGATTCTAACAGGTTTTGACCAGTGGATTCCCGGGTCGTTTCGAGGTGAACTACCGCACCACCCCAGCATCCCGTGTGGGCCAATAGACGAAGACGGCCTTTCCGTAGATGAGCGAGCGCTCCACGGGGCCAAACTCGCGGCTGTCCGACGAGATGGAGCGGTGGTCTCCCATCATGAAGTAGCAGTCCTCGGGAACCACCATCTCCGCCATGGACCGGCTGTCGCGGAACTCCTCAGGCACGTAGTACTCCACCTGCGGCTTGCCGTTGAGCCAGACCTGACCGTGGTCAATGCGCAGCCGGTCTCCCGGCAGCGCGATCACCCTCTTGATGTAGCTTTTCTCCGGGTCGCGTGGATAGTGAAAAACCACTACGTCGCCGCGCTCGATAGCCGCGATGTGATAGACAAACTTGTTGATGAATAGCCGGTCGCGATCCTCCAGCCGCGGCAACATGCTGGTGCCTTCCACACGGACCGGCTGGTAGAGAAAGGTAATGATAAGGACCGAAGCAGCCGCCGAGATCAGCAAATCGCGTATCCATAGCCCAACTCCACCGGCCTTGGGTGGCGGGGCGGCGGCGGGGTTCAGATCCGGTTTGCCGGGGTCCATTTCAACGGTTGCGGTCGATTGGGGATCTGGGGTGATTTGGGGAACCGTTTGCATCTTGTTCTAGATTACTCGAAATTACGCGCAGCCAAGGCCCCCGGGTGGACATAAGATGCGGGCGCGGTTGGGCTTTTCCAGCGGTTTAGGTTGGTTGGCTGAGGGAACGAAGGTTGGAGCGCCGCCTGGCTGTCCAACGCCGCTCAGGTTTTCATCTTCAAGCAGGAGAGGCCGCTGCAGACTCATCTCCACCTGCGTTCCACTCTCGATATTGACGTCGGCGCCGCGGGTAAAGAGCGATACCAGGCCGACAGTGGCAAGCCCTGCCCCCAAGCCGGCGAGGCCTCCGGCAAGTGGATGCCCTGCAGCCAGGCCGCCTATCGAGCCAACCGTACCTCCAGTTGGAATCGCAATTTCCGCGGCCTTGGCGGCATTCCGTCCCTTGTCCCCGTTCTGCTCGATAGTTCCTTCGCCATCATCTTTTACCGACTGCTTACTTGCACCGGGAAGGCTATTCACGAGACCGGGAATCTCCACCACCGTGCCATTGGGAAAAATCATCGAGGTAAAGTGCATATCCAACTGCGACTTTCCCTTCACGCGCCCTGCGCGCACAACGCGGTCCACCACACCCTGGACATAAACCCCGGAAGGAATCATGACCCTGTTGCCGACAACGACCGGAAAAGTCGAAGCGAGGTAGACGCCATCGCCGGGTTTGGCGCTCCTGGTATTGATGCCGCTGCGCAATTGCAGCAGTACCTTGGTGCCGGCTGGGACGGTGTAGATCTTCTTCTCTGGAGCAGGTTGAGGAGTGGGCGCCGTCGGCGCCAACGCGGTCGACGAAGTGGAGACTGCCGTTTCGGGAGGCAATGCAGCAGTTGGGGTCGGGGCTACCTGGTTTGCATTGGAGGTGGACGCGGCGGGTGCTTGTGCCGGTGCACTTGCGGCAGGATCGGATACGGCAGGCGCCTGGGCTAAACTAATCTCGGAAGCCGCAACAACCAGGCACATAGCGATCATTGTCATTAACGTTCCGCGCAACAGACGCATCAACTCCTCCGTATAAGCCCTTGTTGCAGTAGACGAATCGTTCGCATCCAAGGATAGCGTCATTTAGCGGCCGTAACGTAAAAAATAGGACGGAAGATGCGGCGACGGGTCACAATCCGCGTTACGATGCAATGCAGCGATGGAGTCAACAATCACCCCGACCAACGTTTCCGCCAGCGACCCAGATGGCCGGTTCGCCGCCGTATACCGTGTGCTGGCCGCCGCAATCGCCGCCCATGCCTTTCCCGGCTGTGCGTTTGGAGTGATGGCAAGCGGAGCAATCGTCCTCCAGGACGCATTGGGCAGCTTCACCTATGACAAAGACGCGCCAGCCGTCTCCCCCGAGACCATTTACGACGTAGCCAGCCTTACCAAAGTGGTGGCTACGACGGCCGCCACGATGCTGCTTTATCAGCGTGGCCAGCTCGATCTGGATACGCCTCTTGGCGATTTGCTGCCTGGTTTTGTCGTGGGCCGCGGCCTGGATCAGCGCGCACGCCATATAAAGCTGCGTCACGTGCTGGCGCACAATTCAGGGCTGCCGGGCTATGTTGAGTTCTTCCGCACAGCCACGACGCCGACCGCTCTGTTTCGCGCCTGCCTGGAGTTGCCCATTGAAGCCGAGCCTGGTACGCGAGCCGAATACTCCGATCCGGGTTTCATTCTGCTCGGCAAGGCGCTGGAGGTCTGTACGAACGAGCACCTCGCTAGCTGGGTCCGCCACGAGGTGTTTCAGCCGCTTGGGTTGGCCGCCACAGGATTCTGCCCTTCGCCCGACGTACGGTCCTTGATTCCACCCACGGAAGAAGACCAGATCCTGCGCCACCGCCGCATTCAGGGCGAGGTTCAGGACGAAAATGCCTGGCTGCTTAAAGGCGCTGGTGGTCACGCCGGACTCTTCTCCAATGTGCCGGACCTGCTTCGCTTTGCAGGCGAGATTCTGGATTCCGGGCGAAAGCCCGCTTTGGAAACCGCAAAGCCGCCCCTCTTTGACAGCGCGACGATCGAGCTCTTCGCTAAACGGCAGGGCCCGGAGGGCAGTTCGCGTGCGCTCGGCTGGGATACCCCCTCTGAGAACTCTTCATCCGGCCGGCATTTTTCGCGGCACTCGATTGGGCACCTGGGGTTCAGCGGTTCTTCTCTTTGGATTGACCTGGACGCCAAGGTGGCCGTTGCGCTGCTCACCAACAGAACCTGGCCCGACCGGCAGAGCCAGCTGATTCGCGAGGTCAGGCCCGCTTTTCACGACGCCATTCGCGAGGCGCTTTAAGGAGTGCTGAGCCTCCAGCTCTCCCGGTGGGTACGGCCAACCAGAATTCTCTTTGATTTGACAGGTTTCCAGATACAATCAAAAGTTGGGGACAGACGCGATGCTAACAAGCTCGACGATGCAGGACACGCCCGGCGCCGAAGCAAATGACTTCAAGAGAGACCAGGCCTCCCTGCTTCAAGAATTGACAACTGAGAGCCAGAACGAGGCTTCTCAAGGCTTTGACACAAAATCCGCGCTGGAAATTGCCCGCATCATCAACCATGAGGACGTGAAGGTTCCGGTTGCGGTCAAGAAGGCCATTCCAGAGATTGCGCAGGTCATTGATCAAGTGGCCCGTAGCCTTCGCGATGGCGGCAGGCTGATCTATATCGGCGCCGGGTCCAGCGGACGCATTGCGGCGCTCGACTCCTCAGAATGTCCGCCCACGTACTCGTCGGCTCCGGGACAGGTGCAGTACATCATGGCCGGCGGACCGAAAGCGTTAGCCTCGGCCGTCGAGGTCAACGAGGACTCCGAAGAGCTTGGTCAGCGGGACATCGCCCGCCGCCGCCCCACACGCAAGGACGTTGTGGTGGGAGTTTCCGCCTCAGGCCGCACTCCTTATGTTGTTGCCGCCGTGGCTTACGCACGCGCCCGCGGAGCGCACACCGCGGCTGTCACCTGCAACCACGACACTCCTCTGGCAGCGGCAGCCGATATTGCCATCATTGCCGACGTCGGCCCCGAGGTTGTCTCCGGTTCCACACGCATGAAGGCCGGCTCCGCCCAGAAGATGATTCTGAACATGATCACCACCGGCGCCATGACGCGGCTTGGCTATGTGTACGAGAACCTGATGGTGAACGTGCATATGCAGAACTCGAAACTGGTCGAGCGCGGCATTCGCATCCTCATGAAGGCCTGCAAGATCGACCGCGAGACCGCAGTGCAGACCATCAAGAGCGCAGGACGCAGCGTCCCCGTTGCCCTGGTCATGCTCAAAGCCAGAGTCGACAAGCCCGAAGCGGTTCGCCGCTTGGCAAAGTCGGACGGTAACGTAAGGCTGGCTATTGAGGATAATGTGCTGGAGCTCTAAAAGGGCAGATTCTCCATCATCCAGTGATCGGAGGGCTCTTGCAAATGAAGATGCCGGGCTGGGCCGTCGACCGTCGGAGTGTTGTTTACCGCTGGATGGGGCAATTATCGAACACATCCAAGATCGGCGTGCTCTCGCTGGCCTTCGCTCTTCTTATCGTCATAGTTGAGTTCTTGGTTCATCTAAGAGATGCCCGGGAACTGATGACCAGCTTCCTCCTGATAGGCCTCAACATAGAGCCAGAGCCCCACAAGGTCGAGATTCGAAGCTGGCTATTCCTTGCAGTTTCCACCTGGATGTTTCTCTCCTGCGTCTTCTTTTTTCTTTGGATCCGGGCTGAACTCCGCGGACGAAATGACCACACAGAACGGACTTTACGCGGGGTAATGCGTGCAGCTGGACATCTTTGCAGGAGGCTGTTTCCAGAGGGTCATTCGCCCGATCTGACGATTGAAAAGATCCATTTTGTCTACCAATTAGGGAAGGATTTCACCGCGCAGGTGCGGCGGACCTACCAAGTTCGCGCAGGAAAAGACCCTGTCTACTTCATGGAGCGCGGGTATAGCGTTCGGGATTATGCCGACCCCGCTGAAAGCTTGATCGATATTGATTTCCAGGTCCGGGACATTAATCATCCCAATGGGGTCGTATATTTTCCGAAGGTCAATCAGAGCAGAAAAAAGTCAACATGCATTTTCTTCCTGTCAAGAATTGAGCCCGAGGAAGCACGGACAATTGAAGTCTCCTACAGATGGTCACGCATGGCACGAGCTCTTAAGTTTGAAGGGGAAGAGGAGTTTACCTTACGCCAAAAATCCGCGAGAGAAATGATTGAATTTTGCATCGAGATTTACTTGGAGCCTGGGAGCGGCGGGGCATGATCGTGGGAAGAGAGTGGATACCCAATTCCCAACAAGACTCTTTGCGATGCCAAATCGCAACTCAATTGGCCGGGGGTGAGATATTCGGGAAGCTTTCTTCCGCCGGAAATCGCCTACTCTGGCATCCGACTCAGGCTGAGGTGGAAGAAAGACTAAGGTCAGCCTACTTGGCCTTCCCATTCATCGTCGCGAAGGTTCTTCATCATGCGATTCCTCCCGCTATCTGTTTGAATGATAGCACGAAACACGGAATTGTCAGCTTTCCAGCCAGCGGGACCCCACGATAGGGAGCATACCAGACGCACATTGCACGCATGCTTTCCGTCCTAGCCCTACTCCGATTTACACTAAGAGGCTAGGAGTTGTTCCCTATTCATGGATAAATTTGTCATTCGCGGCGGCAATCCTCTGGTGGGTACGATCCGTGTCTCGGGCGCTAAAAACTCGGCGCTGCCCTGCATGGCCGCCGCGATTCTCACCGAGGACGAGGTCACGCTCGAGAACGTTCCTCAAGTGCGGGATATCGAGACTGAGCGGCGGTTGCTGGTGTCGATGGGCGCAGAGGTCGAGCTTGGCTACGGGCGCGCGCAACATCGCACCACGATCAGTTGCCGGACCCTCTCGGACCCCGAGGCAAAGTATGAAATCGTCAAAACCATGCGAGCCAGTTCCCTGGTGCTCGGTCCGCTTGTCGCTCGCGCCGGAATGGCGCGCGTGGCCATGCCCGGCGGATGCGCCATTGGCGGCAGACCGATCGATCTGCACATCAAGGGTTTGGAAAAAATGGGCGCAACCATCACCCAGGAACATGGCTATTTGGAGGCGCGCGCGGAGCGGCTCCGGGGTGCGCATCTGGTCTTCGACAGGATCACTGTCACCGGCACAGAGGACTTGCTTATGGCGGCCGTGCTGGCGGAGGGCGAAACCCTCATGGAGAACTGCGCCCGCGAGCCCGAGATTACCGACCTCGCCGCACTGCTGACCGCGATGGGTGCGAAGATCGAGGGGGCTGGCAGCTCCACTATTCGAATAAAGGGCGTGCAGCGGCTCCATGGTGCGCGCTACCGCATCAACCCCGACCGCATTGAGGCGGGGACGTTTCTGGTGGCTGGAGCCATCACTCGCGGCGATCTGATTGTGGCCAACTGCAACCCGTCTCACCTGGGCGCAGTGATCGCCAAACTGGAACAGACCGGGGTCCGGGTAGATATTCCAGGGCCCGATACAGTCCGCGTGCGCGCAGACGGACAGTTGCGCGCGGCTGACATCTCAACGGAGGAGTACCCTGGCTTCCCCACCGACATGCAGGCACAGTACATGGCGCTGGCAACGCAGGCCGAAGGCGTCAGCATGGTCAAGGAGAATATCTTCGAGAACCGCTTCATGCACGTCCAGGAACTGGTGCGGATGGGCGCCAACATCAAAGTGGACGGTAGCACAGCCACCGTGCGAGGACCGGCCAGACTTTCCGCAACTGCGGTCATGTGTTCGGACCTTCGGGCTTCGGCTTCGCTGGTGCTGGCTGCGTTGGTAGCCGATGGAGAGTCCATTCTGGACCGCGTTTATCATATGGACCGCGGCTACGAGCGCATCGAGGAGAAGCTGCGCGGCGTTGGCGCGCAAATTATGCGCATGGGAAATGTATTTAATCCCAAAGAGGGTGAGACGGCCGCAGACTGACCGCTCGAATCAACCTAGGGAAACCTCTGCACGAGCCCATCCTATTGTGTCAGTCGTCCACCGGCTTTGCCGACCCACGGGAGATGAAACGGGCCTCTGGCGGTTTTCCTTTGCTTGGTTGAGCTTTCATTTTTGTTTTTTAGGATATCTGCCTTGGTCGCCAATCGATCACTGTGGATGTTTCTTGATTTGATTACGATGGTTTACTCGCAAGTTTCGGCCCTACTACAAATGGGTGATAGCAATGCCGAAAAGAGCGCCGATTCTATTAGAAGGCAGCATCCCTGCCCTGAGGTGCGAGTGGTGAATTGGAGTGAGATTCCGGACCTGGCGGCCATTGCCCTGTTGACGGCGGCCTTTGCATCCGTGTCTCGACGCAACCCGACGCCTGTTTCTGGAATCTGGCTCACCGGCTGGGTGATGATCGCCTTGCACTTTTTCGCCTTTCTCTTCTTGAATCTTCAGGGCATTTGGGGAGAACTAGCAGGGTTTATCGGGCTGTCCGCATTGATCTGGGCGGGGCTCCTCTTCATGTGGGCATCTGTTCCCTACCGCCGAGAAACTTCCAGCCGCTGGATGTTCGCGGCGTTGGGGGGAACGAATACACTCTACATCGCTCTGATCTCTGCCAGTCCGAAAGCGGACTGGGCCTTGAATCCAGCCGCGGCTCTGGTTGGCGCGTTGCCGCTCTTGGTGGCGCTGGTGGCGGTGAGGAAGTTTAGCAACCCTTTACGTTTGGTTGCGGTCGGCCTTTATTGCACTCTCTCGACCGTCCTGCTCCTCACTCAGCATCGGCCCGGCAATGGTCCCGACCTGGCTCTCAATGCGGTGTTGTTCACCGTCTATTTCGGCTGCTGTATCCATTTCTGGTTCGCTTATCGCCACGCCACGGCCGGATCGTTCATCACTGTCGCCGGGTTTCTGGCATGGGCTTCGGTGTTCGCCGTTGCACCATGGTTGAATGCATTTCTGCCAAATGTCCATATCGAGAGCGAGGTATGGAACCTGCCAAAATATGTGGTGGCCGTCGGCATGATCCTCCTGTTGCTTGAAGACCAGATCGAACATAACCGGCATTTGGCTCTGCACGACCATCTGACCGGACTGCCCAATCGCCGCTTGTACCAGGACCGCCTGGCCAGCGCCCTGGAGCGTGCTCGCCGCTCCGAAACACACGCAGCCTTGTTGGTTGTGGACCTGGACCGCTTCAAGCAGGTCAATGACACGATGGGCCATCACATGGGAGATCTGGTGTTGCAGCACGTTGCAACGATGTTCTCTGAACGTGTCCGTCGTTCCGACACCGTGGCGAGAACAGGCGGCGACGAGTTTTCTATCATTCTGGAGGAACCCACCAGCCGAGAAGACGCCATCCATGTAGCCGAGGCTTTGAAGCAGATCCTTGACGAGCCTCTGCAACTATGCGGAAAAGAGGTCCGGATCGGAGCCAGCGTCGGCATCGCGGTGTTTCCAGATGACGCAGATGACTTGGAGTCTCTATGCGTCGCGGCAGATTTGCGGATGTACGACGCCAAGTATGACTCTGGGAACTTTACTGAAGAAGCAACGCTTGCAGTGCCCTATTTGCTCCCTGCTCTTGAATAAGGTCCAAGCAGCTTGACGCATCGCAGACGAAGAGGCAAACGCAAATCTGTCGAAGGCGCTCCGATGCGCATCGAATGATGGGAACCACAGCCAGAAAGGCCCGGACAGTTTGTCCGGGCCTTCCCTTTTTCTTCTAACGATGCTGCCTGTTAACCCTGACCACCACCGCTGCCTGGTCCGCGGCCACCACCGGGACCACCTGGCCTGCGACGCCGACGGCGACGATTGTTGTTGTTGGCAGGGGGACGGCCCGCGCCAGCCGCTTGTCCAGGCTGTCCAGATTGTGCAGATTGTCCAGCCGGAACAGCCGCACCCTCGATGCGGTTGAAGTTTGGTTCGCTCTCTTCGTCGAACTCTTCGCCCGCTTCGTCGTCGAAATCGTCCCCACCCTCAATAAGGATCGTGCTCTGGTTGGACTTCGGCTGACGTTCGTCGAACTCGTTGCGGGGCTTGGCCTGTGAGACCGGCGCGGCGGGTGCGGCCGGAGACTCGGATACTGCAATTCCCGATTCATCCGCCTCGACCGGAGCCGATGGAGCAAGCTTTGCCTTCTGCTCCTTGATGAGCGCCTTGCGGCTGAGCTTGATCCGATTGCCTTCGATAGCGAGAACCTTGACCATCACCTGATCGCCTTCGCGCAGCTCGTCCTTCACTTCCTTCACGCGATGCTCCGCAATCTCGGAGATGTGCAACAGGCCATCGGTGCCGGGGAAGAGCTCGACAAACGCGCCGAACTCAGCCAATCGCACCACCTTGCCCAGATAGACCTTGCCGATCTCTGGCACGGCAGTGATGTTGCCGATCATTTCGAGCGCCTTCTTCAAGCCCTCGCTGTCGCAGGAGGCGACGTTGACCCGACCGGTGTCATCCACATCGATCTTGGCGCCGGTCTGCTCGATGATGCCGCGGATGGTGGCGCCACCCTTTCCGATCAGGTCGCGAATCTTGTCGGTGGGAATCATCACGGTCTCGATGCGGGGCGCGTAGGCCGAACGCTCCGTACGCGGTCCGTCGAGCACCGCGTCCATCTTGTCCAGCAGGAAGAGCCGGCCCTTGCGTGCCTGCTCCATAGCTTGTTGAAGGATCTCGTGGGTCAGGCCGCCGATCTTGATGTCCATTTGCAGTGCGGTGATGCCCTTGCGGGTGCCTGCCACCTTGAAGTCCATGTCTCCGTAGTGGTCTTCCGCGCCGGCAATGTCAGTAAGGATGGCGTAGTCGTCGCCTTCCTTGACCAGACCCATGGCCACGCCTGCAACCGCCCCCTTGAGCGCAATGCCGGCATCAAAGAGCGCCAGGCTTGCGCCGCAGACTGAAGCCATTGACGAAGAGCCATTGGACTCCAGAATGTCGGAGACGATGCGGATGGTGTAGGGAGACTCTTCAGGGCTGGGCAGAACTGCGGAAATGGCACGCTCAGCCAGTGCTCCGTGGCCAATCTCGCGACGGCCTGTGCCGGTCATGCGGCCCGTCTCGCCCACGCAGAAGGGCGGGAAGTTGTAGTGGAGCATGAAGGGCTTCTTCTTCTCGCCTTCATAGCTCTCAAGACGCTGGCCGTCGTCGGTGGTGCCCAGAGTAGCCGTAACCAGGGCCTGCGTCTCTCCGCGTGTAAACAGCGCTGAGCCGTGAACGCGGGGCAGAACGCTGGTTTCGATGGTGATTTGACGGATCTCGTCGAAGGCGCGGCGATCGGGCCTGATGCGGTCCTTGGTCACCTGCTCGCGGAAGGTCCGTTCGCGCAGATGCTCATAATAGTGCGCCAGCTTCTTCTTCGCAGCCGGATCGTCCGCGGGCAATTCCGCTGCCAGCTCCGCCTTGATGTCTTTGATGAGCGTCTGGCTTTCTGTCTTGCCGTGGACCTTGGTGTCGAGAGCGTCCTTGAGCCGGTCGCCGATCTTGGCTTTGAGCTCGGCGAAGTAAGCCTCGTCAAACTCCGGCGCGGTAAACGCCCGCTTGGGCTTGCCGGCCAGGGCGACGAGTTCATCGATAGCCGCGACGATCTTCTTGATCTCCGTGTGGGCAAACTCGATGGCCGCCAGGATCACCTCTTCAGTCTCTTCCTTGGCGCCCGATTCGATCATGACGATTCCGTCTTTATGGCCGACGACCATGATGTTTACCGTGGTGGCGGCGCGCTCAGAATAGGTGGGGTTGATGACGAACTCACCATCCACACGGCCAACGCGGACAGCGCCGACGGTGGCGCTGAAAGGAATGTCGGACAGAGCCAGCGCGCAGGCTGCGGCGTTGATGCCAACCACATCGGGGTCGTTTTCCTTGTCGGCGGAAAAGACCAGCGCAATGACTTGGGTCTCATTGCGGAATCCGTCGGGGAACAACGGGCGGATGGGGCGGTCGATCTGGCGGCAGGTCAGAACTTCTTTTTCGCTAGGCCGGCCTTCGCGCTTGATGAAGCCACCGGGGATGCGCCCGCCCGCGTAGGTGTATTCGCGGTAATCCACGGTGAGGGGGAAGAAGTCGATGCCTTCCCTGGGGTCTGGAGAAGCCACCGCAGTGGCCAGAACAACGGTTTCGCCCGTGGTCACCAGTGCGGCGCCAGAGGCTTGCTTGGCCATGCGGCCGGTCTCAAAGACCAACCGCTTGCCGCCGGCAAGCTCGACGGCTACTTCATGCTTGGTAGACATAGAGTCCTCGTTTCGTTTTGTTCGCTTGGAAAACTTGTTAGGGGGAATGCGCCGGAGGGTGTTGGGAAGCTGACGAATGGCATGAGGGAATGCAGACTGCGCGCAAAAGAGTGGAGTGTACGCGGGGGAGCGGATTCTCCCGGCCTGTATGCCGATCGGCACGCCGGGACCGCGCTCAGCCGATAGCTGTGCACAAGCCCTGGCAGTGGGTGCAATTCGCCAGGTACACCATGGCCCCAGGTTCTGGGTGGAACGGGGGCCGTGACCAATGTCCGGTCTGGGCGCTTCCGGGTCAATGTTGGCTTTCTGATTACTTGCGGATACCGAGTTTGCCGATCACGTCGCGATAGCGATCGGTATCGTGCGTCTTCAGGTAATCCAGCAGGCGGCGGCGCTTGCTGACCAGCATCAAAAGTCCACGACGGGAAGCGTGATCCTTCTTGTGGGTCTTGAAATGCTCGGTCAGTTCACCAATCCGCTCACTCAGAATCGCGATCTGGACTTCCGGCGAACCGGTGTCCGAATCATGGGTGCGGAAGCGTTCAATCAGGGTTGTTTTCTTAGCAGTCGCCAGCACGGCGTGTGTTACTCCTCTTGTCTTCTCAGGTCCACTCTTCAGTGTCTAGTGTGAGATTACCATGAATGCGCGGCACGGCGCTATTCGGCGGCCCGACCGGAACCCGAATGCAAACTGGCCACCGTCAACGGGCGCCAAAACGGAATAGCCGGTTGTCAAATCGCTCTTTGATGACTTCTATGACGCGCGCGCGCCGGGCTTCTGGATGCTCCGGATTCAGCAAATAGTTCCAGGTGTGGGGCATGATTGCAGATGGTACGCGGGCCAGCGGAGTTTCGCGGGAAGCCAGCCAATGATCGCCTATTCGCTGCGTGATACGCTGCCGCTCTCTCCAGTCCTGCGACAGCGGATGATCGAGCTCTCGAATGGAGAGGTCATCAGGCACAGAGATTTGCATGAGTTGATACTCGTCCGGTAATTCGTCTTCCTCAAGCTCCACATGCACCAAAACTTCCAGCAAAGCTCCGGCAGGTGACTCCGCCATATAAACCACGCGTCTGCCCAGGCTGGTCCAACGCGAGGAAAACTTCCTGCCGCCAAAGCCGTCCAGATCTACGTGATCGCTGATTCGCCAGAGGATGGACAAACGGTCGCTCCACAATAGTCTTCATAACGTCAATGCAATTCCCTGCGGGAATTGCGGAGTAGCGTCAGGCGAAAACACCCTCATCAATCTGGTAAAGCATTTCCTCGACTGCATTCCCGCCAAGGCTCGTTCGCATCATGGCCAGCGGGGAGCGTCCGTCGAACCTGTGTTTTGGCTTTGACAGCCACCTGCGCGCTTTATCAGGATTGCCAAAGATCTTGACGCCAAGTTCGTAGAGTCTTGCGACACGCGCCAGCCGATCCGATTCGTCCATGCTGAGCGGTTCATTTCGCTGGCGGCGGTGCTTGAGGGTCCGCGCAGGGATCACCGCCTCCAATAGGTCTTTGAGGGCAAAACCGGAATATGCGGAGAACTCTTCAAGTCGGGAGATCGGGAGGCCACGCTCAACCTCTCTCCAATCGGGTCGGAATTGAGCAAGCTTCGCATAAGTCGGATTCGCTTCTGCCAAAGCCGCAGATTCCGCCCCTGCTGGTTCCGCCACAACCTGCGTTGATGCACTTGCCGTCATAAGGACATTATGCCATAAATCACGCGGCATTTTGTCCAGGACTCGCAAGAACATACGAAATGATTCCCGATTTGAATGCCTGTTCCCTGCTCGAATCGGCTACTGCTCCGCCGCCAGCCAATAATTCGCCCGAGCCACGACCCGCGCACCGTAGTCCTGCGCGGTTCTTACACGGATTGTATGCAGCCCCGGCGTTGGATCGGAGGGACTGAAGGTAATCAGATAGCGATTGCGCGCGTGTTTGGCTGCGTCCACAACCCGCGCCTCGAAGCCTTTGTCGCCGGTGAAGGTGGTGTACTCTCCGCCGCTCATGTGGGCAACCTCTTTGGCCACATTCTTCTTGAAGGCCTGCACGATCATGGCCAGGGTCGAAACCATGTTCATGGTCCGGTTGTCGCCATTGTCCTTGATATCGTGAAGCAGTTCGGCGCGCGATGGAGAAAACGATACGCTCAGCACCAGCACGTCGGACCTGCCAATCTTCTGGATCAGCTGCTCCGGCTTGGTGTGCTTGCTGCCATGGTCGCGCTCCTCGCTGATCAACAGCAGAACGCGGCGATACTCCTTGGGCTGAGACTCCAGAAGATCCACAGCATAGCTCACGGTATCCAGAATCGCATCGCCGCCGTTGCCCGGCTGGAGGTGCTTGAGCGCGTCGTTCACATCCTCGCTGGAGTGCGTGTAGTCCCGAATCAGATGCGGCTTGGAATCGAAGCCCACCAGCGCCGCCTGGCTCCTGCCGTCGGAGAGAAACAGGTCGAGCAGCGGACCGAGCTTCGCCAGCTTGTCGAATTCGAGCACGCTGACTCCGCCCTCCTCGACGGCCACCACCAGCGACACCGGCGCCATGTCCATCTCCTCCTGCACCCGAATCTTTTGCGGCACGCCGTTGTCCTCAAGCACAAAGTCGTCCGGCTTCAGGCCGTAGACAATTCCGCCGCCGCGCTTCTCCACGAGCGTGGGCACCAGCACTTCATTCGCAGTCACACGCAGAGTCGGAGCGTCGCGGTGAGCGGACGGGAGCGGAAGCGGAGGTTCTGCCGGGGGCATCTGTTGCGCCGTGGCGGCTAAGGCCGTCACAAGCGATGCCGCAATGACTGCGTGAACCAACTGAATCTGTCGAATCCTCATGCGTGAAAAAGCTCCGGACAACAGTGATCACTGGTCAGTGGTCAGTTCCTAACGATCAACTGCATGGGCTCAAATGTTGAATAAAAAGACAAGGCCATTTAAGTCGATTCACAATCGGCCCAAGTCGCCCATGCTTTTGCTGTCCACTGATCACTGACCACTGATCACTGTTCTTTGTTACACCCGCTTATGCACTTCGCGATCCAGCCGGCCCGTCCAGGCAAGAAAACTCAAGAGCTCCCAGCGCGAGGCCCAGACAAAGCCAAGCACACCTTTGGCTGTCAACTTTTCGGCCCGCAGGCCGGAGTAGGTCTCGACCCGCCAGCGGAGGTACTCGCTGCGCCACGGAGCCAGCCGATGGCCGCGCGTTGCATTCCATATGAATCGAATCGGGGCGAACAAGATGTGTCCTTCTGCATAAAGTATAGACCGGGCGCCGCGGCGGTGAATGCGAAAGGAGCCTCACTGCGGGATCAACATGATCCAGGAGCACTGGTCATGGTTGCAGCTTGCTGAACAAGCTGTTCGACGCCGAATCGAGTTGCGCAATCACGTCTTCAAGCGCCGTCTGCTGGGTCTCTGCGAGAGAGAGCTGCGTAGAAACCGTGGCCACATCGGCCTGCATCAGATTGGTCTGTGCAGTGGTCAGCTGGGTCTGATCGCTGGTCACTGCGTCGGAAGCGGCTGTGATCTGGGTAATCGAGTTGTCGATGGTCACGCGCTGCTGGGAGACGTAATTCATCGCCGTGCTCAACGCAGTCGTATCGCTCACGGCCTGGGCGGTGTCGACGGCGCCGCTGGCGTAATCGGCCACCAGGTTATTCAGAGCGCCAAAGACACTGTTCGAGCCGCTGGCAGAAAAGATCTGATCGCCCGGCACATTTAACTGGATCTTTTGACCGTTGGGCGTCTGGAGATAGTTGACATCCTCGTCGCCGTTATAGGTAGTGGTGCCGGGCGACGTGTTAGTCGAGGTGGTGAACGGAGTCGTTGAAGTCTGCCCGCCGGCAAAGATGTACTGACCCTGGTAATTGGTATTGGCCAGCGACTGCACCTCATCGAGGATGCCGGAAACCTGATTCCCGATGGACTTTACATCGCTTGGGTTCAGGGTGCCGTTATTGGCGCTCGTAGCCAGTGAAATGGCCTGGGTGAGTTGCGAAACCACGCTGCCCAGGGTCGAATCGGCCACCTGCAACTGCCCGGTGACAAGGCTCGAGCTTTGCGTGAATGAATCATCCTGCTGAATCTGGTTGAGCAACAAGACATTTTGACCGGAAGCGACCGGATTCTGACTAAGCGAAGTGATGCTTACGCCACTCGACAGCTCGGCCGTCAACTGCTCCTGGCTTGCCTGGGCCTGATCGAGCGAACCAACCAGATTCGATACATAATTCGGATCCACCCGCATTGCAGTCCTCCACTAACCTGAACGGTTCCTCTAGCGTCTCGCGAACGTCCGCGCTTTTGGCTGCTTAGGAAACTGTTGTCTGATCGCCAAGGTTCAATGCCGCGGCCATGATCGTATTGAGCATCGTAAACACCTGCGAAGCTGCCTGATAACTGCGCTCCAACGTCGTCATAGAAGAAGCTTCGTCGTCCAGACTGACACTGGAGAGCGCATTGTTCTGCGTCTGTAGCTGGGTGACCGAGGCATTCTGCGCCGTATTCTCGGCCTGCACGCCTGAGACGGTCGCACCGAGTGTGGAGACAAAATTGGAAAAGTAGTTGGTCGGCGACAAGCCACTGACAATCGATTGATTTGCTAAATTCGCCATCGCCGCGGCATTGGTGTTGTCGCCCGTGCCCTGCCCCAACCCGGCGGCAGCGATCTGGTTGGGATCGGTCATCACCACATTCATGGAGGCCGCGCTGCCAGCCACCGCAGTGGGTTGGTTGAAGATGTAAAGAGGATTGGCGGTAGTCCCGCTCGCTCCATCCAGATCGGTTCCCCCGTTGTTCAGCGAATTCACCTGAGTGGAGACGCTGTAGGCAAGTTGATCGAGCGAAGACAGAACGCCGGGAATGTCCTGGTCGCGCGCCGTCAAGTATCCGCCCAGTTCGCCGCCCCCGCCGGCCAGTTGCGATGTCACGTCCGTCGTCCCCACATAGAAGTGAGTTACCCCGCCAGCCGTCCCGGTCGTCAACTGGTAACTCGCCCCTTCCGAGACCAGTAGCTGCCCCGAAGTGGTCGTAATCGAAAGCCCGTTGTTCTCGGTTTTGATCTGGTTGATGCCGATCAACTGCGAAAGCTGGCTCAGGTCCTGCTGGCGCTGGTCCTCAAGCGTCCCCGCATCGGCGTCAGGCGAGGTGGACTGAATCTGCTGGTTCAGTTGGGCAATGGCGCCCGTGAGCGAGTTCACCTGACTGGTGACGCCGCTTGCCTCCTGATCAAGGGCCGACCTCTGCGCGTTCAGGCTGGCCGCTGCGTTGGACACATCGCCTGCCAGGGTTGCCGCAGAGGAAAGTACCTGCTGGCGTAGCGCATTGTCGGTGGGATTGGCCTCCAGCGACGAGAAGGAACTGAAGAAGCTGGTCATGTCGCTGCCGATATCTCCGGCCGCCGAAGCGGTTGAGCCGGAGTCTGGCGTGAACAAAGCCTGGACGCCATCCAGCGCGGTCAGCCGCGTTCCCGATGCCGATGCCAACTGCTGCTGCTGATCCAGCCGCTCTTCCAGCACCCGGTCCCGCAACGATGTGGCGCCCGTCTCCGTAACCCCGGCTCCCAAAGAGACTCCGTTGATTTCAAGGGGCGCGTTCTGCTGCCAGTTGGGAGTCTCCTCCGTATATCCGGGAGTGTTTGCATTGGCCACGTTGTTGGCCACAATGCTCAGTGCCGACTGGTCGGCGTCAAGCGCACCCGACATCAGGCTGAATGCCGAGCTAATTGTCCCCATGACTGCTCTCCGTCCGCGCCCAGCCCCGGCCCGGAAGCTCCTTGTACTCCAACCGGCCTGCACGCAGCTCCCGCAAGCGATTCATCACGTGCAGATTGGCCCGCGTCACTTCCAGCACCCTGGCAAACACCGCCATATCCCCCATGGCATTCCGAGCCTGACCGGCCAGCAACCTGCGCTGCGCCGCGGTCGCCGGGGCCAGATCCCGGCTCAGTGCCTGACACGACAACGCCAGCTCCTCCAACCGGTCCGCATCCAGGCAAGCCAACGCCCTCGATGCCTCTATGACTAGCTCCTTCAGCTCCGGCTGCCACCCAAACTCCCGCATTGCCCGCTTTCCTTTCCTTCGAGATGGCTGCTTCCCGTTCCTGCCTGTCTCCGCACATGCAATCGGCACAGCTCGTTCGCCGTCGTGCCTTCCGCAGCAAAAGCCTTACACCCCGGCGCAGCCCAGTCCCGCCGGCTTGCCGCCATGATTACTGTTCGCCGCCCAGCATTGTGTCCACTACTTTGGACGCCACCGCCGATGCCGGCACATTGTAGGTTCCTGCCGCAAGAGCAGCTTGAACCGAGGCCACCTTATCCGCGCGCACGCCCGGTTCGGCAGCCGTCAGCGAAACTTCGCTCCCGGCGCTGCTGAACGTAGCCTGGTCGCTGCCAAGCGCGCTTCCGCCGGCTGCCGTATTGCTCCGGGTCTGCGGCGCGGCCGGGGCCGGGGTGGTCACTCCCAAAAGTGACTTCAATCCATCAAGACTGTTGCGAATGTCCATACGCATTGCTCCTTGCTGGGTCTATCGGCGGTTCTTCTAATCACTCTAGTCATTCAGAAGCCTTTATGACGGTATTCCTGTGCAGGTTTCCGGTTACCGGCCCGGTTACAGCCTTGTTACCAGAATGGGAGAGATCCTTGACGATGCTGGTCGCAATCCCAAACCCTCCCCGCTCGCTCAGTGCCCGTCCCAGAGCCTCCGATGCGAACTCGCCCAGCGCCCCGCCGGCGCCTGAGCCGCTGTCAGAGTCTGCGTCCTCTCCCGTCAGCGAGCTGGCCTGGGTCATGGGCTTCATCAACTCTTTCATCATCTGCGCCTCGAACTCGTGCGCCGCCCGCACCAGCCTGGGCTGTGGAGTGGCTGCGATTTCTCCGCTGACTGTCGCGGTTACCGCTGCGATCGAATGCATTCGAGCACCTCCGTCAGAGAACCTGCATTACAGGACTTCCAGGTCAGCCTCGAGCGCGCCGGCCGCCTTCATGGCCTGCAGGATTGAGATCACGTCCCGGGCTCCTGCTCCCGTCCTTTGCAATTCCTGAACCAGATCCTCAACCGTCGCTCCCTCTTTCAAGTCGATGCGGTTTACCGGCTTGTCCACAGCCTGCACCGTGGTTTGTTCAACCACCTGCGTCGTTCCCGAGGAGCCTGGATTCGGCTGCGAGACCTTGATCTCGGAGATTACATTCACCGAAAGGCCTCCGTGCAGAATCGACACCGGCTGCAGGCGAACCGTGCCCCCGATGACAACGGTTCCGGTCCGCTCATTGACGACCACGCGCGCCCTCGGAAACACCTCGATTTCGACAGCCTCCACCCGGTCCAGCAGTGCCGCAATGTCCTCATCCGGGGCGCCGGCAATCTCCACACGGCGGCTGTCGACGGCATGGGCGCGGGCAGAGCCAAGCGCACGGTCGATGGCCGCCGCCATCCGCTCGGCGGTGTGAAAATCGGCGTCGTTCAGTACCACGCTGACGATATGCATCTGCTTCAGGTCGAAAGGTACCAGCCGCTCCACCAACGCCCCACCCGGAATACGCGCCGTCGTCGGGTGGTTCAGTTGCCGCGTGTTGCCTCCCGACGTGGCCATGTAGCCGCCCAACACAAGAGCCCCCTGCGCCTGGGCGTAGACCTGTCCGTCAGGCCCGTAGAGCGGGGTCATCAACAGAATTCCGCCCTCGAGCGATCGTGCGTCCCCGGCCGAGGAAACAGTAATATCCATCTTGTAACCCGGCCTGCTGAAAGGCGGAAGCGTGGCCACGACAAAAACCCCGGCCATGTTCTTGACCTGCATGTTGCTGGCGCTGTTCGAGCCGGTTTGCGGGACGGTAATGCCCATCCGCTCCAGTGCGGAGATCAGAGTCTGTGCGGGGAAAACCGTCTGTGAACTGTCTCCGGTGCCGCGCAATCCCACCACCAACCCATAGCCCACGAGCTGATTATCCCGAATCCCTTCAATCGTAGCCACATCCTTGATCCGCGCAAACTGCTGTCCAGACTGGCCACGGGCGAACACGGCCGCCAGCGCCAGGGTCGCCAACGCAATCCACCCCGAGAAGGATGTTTCCGAATGCCTCCGCGCCGAATTCTGTCTCGTATTCCGCATGGCTCTTACTTCCCGCAGCAGCGATTCTGGCCGCTTTTCCCTGATCTCTGATCTCTGACCTCTGATCTCTGTTTCTAGAAGATCAACAGCCGCTCGAGGAAGCGCACCAGAGGATTCTGCCGGTAGGTGGAATCGTTGACGATTCCTTTACCTGTCACTTCCAACTCAAGGTCGGTCATGGCTGTCGAAAGCACCTGGTTCTGGGAACTCACATCCTCGGGCCGGACCAGCCCGCGCAACTTGATCAGTTGCGTCTGCTGCGAGAAGGTCAACTGGCGCGTAGCTTGCACCACCAGCATCCCGTTGGGCAGCACGTCCACCACTTCAGCGCCGAAAGTAGTTGCCAGGCTGGAGTTGGTTGTGCTCTGGCCCTGCGCTGTCAGGCCCGAGGATGCACTCATGCCAATCAGGTTCTGCAGGGCGTTCGAGGCCTTGAGCGCTCCGAACAGCGAGGTCAGCCCCGAGTTGGCGTTCGAGGCCCTGGAGTTCTTGACCTGGCCGTCGGTCGAGGCGGCGAGGCTTTCCGTCACGACAATCGAGACCACATCGTGCACACGAACCGCCTTGGCATCTGTACCCAGCCGTACCAGCCGGCCCTCCGGACTCCAGATCGACCCCGGCGTGCGCACCTCCGCCGCCTGCTGTGCCCGAACGCGCTCGACGTAGGCGCGCAACGCCTCCTCGGGAGGTGTCGGCTTGGCCGCAGGAACAAACGGAATGTGCTTTTTGTCAACGGCGTGCGCCGGACTGAACCCCGACACGGCGAAGACGATCGCAAGAGCCAAGCGAAGGCCAAAAACCCTGGATAGTTTTGAAAATGGGCTCCAAAACGGGCTCGATAACAGCCTCGGAAACAGCTTCGAATTCATGGGCTCACCTCAGTCTCGGCTTGAAATGCAGCCCTCCCCGGCGCCAGGGCCACGGCCCGCACCACTTTCCCGCCTATCGCCAGCTTTACATTGAGCGGAGAGCCGATCGCGGCCGGACCCAGCGCTACCGCCTCCAGCCTGGCATCGACCACCGCCGTGCTTTCCTCGACAATCAGCCGCTCCCCGGCGCGAATGACCGGCTGCATCGACACCCTTCCCTGCTGGTACTGCCCGGCCTCGCTTCGGGCCCCGTTCCGTGCCCCGCCGCGGGCCTCGTCTAGCGCCTGGGGGCGTGGTTCCACGGCGAGCACCAGGCGCCCTGGTCCGCCCGGATGGCTGGAATCGCGCAGCAGAAGCCATCGTGCTCCGGTGTGCGGATCGTCGATCTCGCGCACGATCTCGCCGTTGACAGGCGACAGGGGCGGCGCCACCCTCGACGACGAAATCAGAACCATGGGGCCGGGCGCAGTTACGCCTGCCGCCTGGCCGAAGGCCGCAACCGAGGCCGCCAGTGCCGGCAGCGCCACGACCCGCCGCATTGTCCCAGCCATTCCCATCCCGTCTCCAAGGCCTCGATCGTTCATGGCCCGCATCCTCTCTACCGGGTCATGTTATTGACCTGGGAGTACATATCGTCCGCGGCTTTGATGACCTTCGAGTTCGATTCATAGGCCCGCTGAGCCAGCACCATCTGTACGAACATGGTCACCACGTCCACATTCGAGTTTTCCAGGTACCCTTGCTGCAGGGTGCCCAATCCTTCCGTCCCGCCGGGATTGCCCAGGACCGGGTCGCCGGAGCTGAGCGTGGTCTGCAACAGATTCGAACCCATACTCTCCAGGCCGCCTGGATTGGGGAAGGTGGCCAGCTGCAATTGGCCCAGCTGCGAGGGGTTCTGTTGCCCCGCTAGAGTCGCGTTCACCACCCCGTACTGGGTGATGGTGACCGCCGTGGCATTGGCGGGAATGGTGATGGTGGGAATCACTGGATCTCCGTCCGAGGTTACGACGGTTCCCTGGTTGTTCAGTTGAAACTGGCCGGCGCGGGTATAGGCGATGGTTCCATCGGGCCGCTGCACCTGGAAGAAACCAGTGCCTTCGATGGCCACGTCCAGAGGGTTTGAGGTCTGGTTCAACGAACCTTGGGTCATGATGACCTCAGTGGCCGCCGATTTGGTGCCCAACCCGATCTGCAAGCCGGCCGAGACCGTGGACTGGCTCTGTGCCGCCCCCGGTGTCACCAGGTTCTGGTAAACCATGTCCTGGAACTCCAGGCGCAACTGGCGGAATCCCGTCGTCGAGGAATTGGCCAGGTTGTTGGCAATCGTGTCCAGGTTCAACTGCTGGGCGCTCATGCCGCTGGCTGCCGTATACAACGCTCGAATCATAACCGCTCCTTAACAGGGGTCAGGGATCAGGGGTCAGGGATCAGGGGTCAGGGGTCACAAATCACAGATGAGACGAAGATCATTCACCTGCTCCCACTTGTTGACCCCGACTTTCTGCATCTGGAACCCTGAAATGACCACTCAACCCCTGATCCCTGACCCCTGTACTTCACACCCTGGGCAAATCCTCGGTGGCCGTCTTGTTGAATTCGGTGTGGAAGATGGTGAGCGCCTTCTGCATCATCTCCGCTTGACGCTGCATCACGATCAGGTCCAGCGAACCCTGGATCACGTCCTGGTTGGCGGCCTCGATCGCTCCCTGGTGGACCGTGGCATTGTTTGCAGGCATTGGCGCTATCCCCTCTGGCGCGACGTAGCGGTTGGCTCCCTCGGGGGTCAACTGAGCGCCGGGTGGAAAGGCGAAGAGCCCCACGGTAGCCACCACGCCTCCGGCCACCGAAAGCACTCCGTTGGCTCCGACCGTCACCTCGCCCGGCGGAACGGCAATCGCCTGGCCAGCGGTTGACAACACCGGCTCGCCGGCCGCGGTGACCAGTTGACCGTTCTGGGCCCGATGGAAGCCGCCGTCCCTGGTATAGCGAAGGCCGTTTGGCGTTTGAACCTGAAAGAATCCCTCGCCCTCCACGGCCAGATCGAGCGGATTGCCGGTCTGCTGAAGCGCGCCCTGGGCCATGCTCAGCCGGTCGCCGCCCAGCAGACCGTAATTGTTGACCGTCTGCCCAAGTTGCGAATCCAGGGCATCCGGCCCCAGCAGTACGGAGCGGAAATACTCCCGCTCTGCTCGGTAGCCTGGAGTCTGGGCATTGGCCAGATTGGCGGCCGCCGTGTCCAGGGCCTGCATGCGAGCAACCAGCCCTGTCATCGCCGCATAATATCCGCTGTCCATCGGGCGCATCTCCTCATCGCACGATGAGGGAGTGCAGTTGGAGGTCCGGAAAAAGGAGAAAGGGATTAGAGCAAGATTAAGAATGGAGCGGCAGATCGATCAGAACATGGGGACAGAGAAAGAGTGGGAGCCTGGCAAAGAGATTTGAAATGGCGTCAAAGCAACCCATGAACCGGCCAACCCTGGGTGAAGGCCGTGCTCCCCCAAAACTGCGGCAAAGCTTCCCACAGGCAGCCCACATTCTCCTGCTGCCTGACACTGGCAACCCACATGCTCTTACGCCTTAACACTGGCAACCCACATGTTCTTACTCCTTAACACTGGCAACCCACATGTTCTTACTCC
The DNA here is from genome assembly GCA_003138365.1 of Acidobacteriaceae bacterium. Taxonomy (GTDB): domain Bacteria; phylum Acidobacteriota; class Terriglobia; order Terriglobales; family Acidobacteriaceae; genus Telmatobacter. Next base: position 13,338 of record PLFY01000141.1, on the reverse strand, counting down.
TTAACACTGGCAGCCCACATGCTCTCTTACGGCTGGACACTGGCAGCCCACATGCTCCTACTGCAACCCATCACAGATGATGGTCACTTCAAAGGCGGCGTCCTCGAACCGGTAACAGTGGTTCAGCTTGAACTCCGGGGCCTGCACGTGGAGGTTGTAATCGCGGCCGGTGATGACGGCCGGAATCGACAGACCGCAGTTGGCTGCCAGATCTGGAACTTTGCCTTTCCACGCTCCGGCCAGCATGTTGCAGATCTCGCCGATCCCGTCCTTGACGGTGTCGTCGACCTCATCAAACTCCATGCCTGTCATGTGCGCGGCGATCTTGATGGCCGCCGAGCTGCTGCTCTTGAAGAGGCAGGCCCCGCTCAATAGACCGCCAAACCCAACCACCGCGGTCACCGACTCCGGCTCGATCACAGCCGGTCCAGGGTCGCGCCGGCATGCGATCCCCAGCATCAACTGGAAGACCTCTTCCACACTCGCATCCAGGTTCCTCGGATCGGAGACCAGTTGCACGGATTCACGCAACGAGACTGCCATCGTACGCTCCATTTCCTCTGCGCCGCTTCCTCCCGCTGTCGCGATCGCGGCCTTGCGCACACCGTTCAACAGCACAGCGCTACCTCCCGGCTACGCCGCGTGCAGCAGCGACAGCACCCGTTCCTTCACCTGCTCGGCGGTAAAGGGCTTGCGAATGTAACCCTGCGCCCCGGCCTGGATGGCCTGCTTCACATGCTCCTCGCTCGACTCCGTGGTGATCATCACCACGGGAACGCCGGGGGCAAGGTTCTGTGCCCGGATCTGGCGCAAAAACTCCAGCCCATCCATCGAGGGCATGTTGATATCGGAGAGAATCAGGTCCACATGCTTGGACTTCAAAACTTCCAACCCCTCGGTCCCGCTGCCGGCCTCGTATACCACCAGCGGGTCCAGTCCCGCCTGGCGGAGCGAACGCTCCACAATCTTGCGCATCACCGAGGAATCGTCGACGATCAGGGTGCGAATTTCAGTCATGCCCAGGCTCCTCTGCTGCACTCTCTATCGGCTTCCCCGGTCAATCCATGAGAACGATCTTGCCCAGCGGCCAGACTCCTCCCCGCCGAATGGAGGCAAGCCCCTAGTGAGCGCCGATCGAACAGATCAGGTCCTGGATGGACCCTGCCTCGGGCAGTGGCCCGCGCTGGGGGCGCAGCCACACCCTTAACCACAGGCAGTCGTGCGCCCGGACCAGTTGGGATTCGACCGGACGCGCCCTTTCAATCGATTTCGAAAGTGCATGGACCATCGCTGCCTCCGAGCTGGCCTCGATCAACTCCACTTGAGGAAACCTGGAGCCCAGCATGCGCGCGTGCGCGGAGCGAAACAGCGATCCCTGCACCAGTCCGCTTTCCACGCGCAAACCAGTCATCCGTTCGATGGCCAGGGCCAACACCGGGTCGAGCCGATCCTCAAATCCCATATAGAGGAGCTTGCCCGCGGCCACGCGCAAAGGCAGCGCCCCAAAGGCATCCACAAACAGCCGGGGCACCAACACGGTCAGCGCCTCGGCATCGTGAAATTCCATCGGCAGCACCGGGCAGCTCCATTGCAGGCCCAAGGCCCGGGTCACCAACTGCTCGCTCACACCCTGCTGGTGCGCGAGCCACTGGCCCAGCCGGCCGGCGCCGGCCCCCCTCTGCGCGTCCAGCGCCTGGCGCAACTGGCCGGAGGTGATCCAACCCTGTTCCAACATCACCAAGCCAAGCGGAATTCGATGACGATGGTTCTCCTGCCTGCTGCCCATACCATCCAGCTCGCGCCGGACTGCCGAGGCGATCCGCTCCGCCGTACATCGAGCCGAGCAGGTCCAGCCGCCTTCAAAGACGGGCGCAGAACGGCTCCGCCAAAGATGCAGCCAGCCCGAACCACAGCCCTGATTGGCGCAGGTTTCAAACGGGCTCAGCCGCTTCCCCGGCGAGTCGAGGGCCGGCCTGCCGGGCAGAACCCCGGTGAGGCGCGGCGAGTCCGGCGGGGGGCTCCCGAAAACCGCTCTTCCCTCCGCCTGCGAAGGCTCGCCGGCAGGCCGCCGGCTCAGAATAGGCATCGAATGCTCTCCAGCCGCTTCCTGGGCGCAGCCACCTCGGTGATCCGGAGGCCGAAGTTTCCGTTCACCAGCACCACCTCGCCGCAAGCCACAATTCTGTCGCCGACAATCAGATCAACCGGGTCCGAGACATTGCGATCCAACTGCACCACGTCCCCCGGCCCCAGGTCGAGGAGCTCGCCCAGCGGCATCTCCCGGGAACCAAAGCGCAAGGAGGCTTCAAGCTCGATATCGAGCAGCAACTCGATTCCTGGGCGCAAGGCTGTTGCAGAGCTCAACGCCGGCGCCTTATCCGATCCGGCCGCCGGGTCAGCCGCCGGCTTTGCCGCCGGTTTGGGGGCGCGCACCTCGTCCCGGACCAGAATCGTCCAGGCCCGGTCGCCCGATTTCAACTGGAATGCGCGGGAGACCTTGCTTTCCCCGCCGGTTTCCTCGAACTGATCGACGCGGCACTTCTTCCCGGTCTTGGCCAGCAGTTCCCCGGCCGCGGCATCGGCCACCTCGCGCAACAGTTCGCCCCAGCCGGCTTTCTGATCCATCCCCTCGCCCACCAGCGGCGACTCGAGTATCTTGCCCTCGAGGACTACGGCGAAGCGCCCTTGTTCGTCTCCGGAAAGGGTTGCGGCAAAGCCAAAGGAGTCTCCCGCGAGCGGCTTGGGCAACGATTCAACCAGCTCCGGCTCTCCGGCCAGCGCCTGCGAAAACAAGGCGGCTGCCGCGCCGATCCAACAGTCGAGATAGGTCTTCATGCATCCGCCTCGGTGATCCTGCGTTCGATGCGCGCCCCGCGGTGCGGCCCCTGCCGGATGGCCTGCGCTTGAGAGAATGGCTGGCCGCCTACCCGCCAGATGGGAAGGGTATTGGCGGGCAGATTGAGGCGAAGAACCGTTCCCGGCTCCAGGTTCTCGATGCTGCTTGCCGGCAGGCGCACCGTGGGCAGTTGCAAGGAGCCGCCGAACCGAATCTTGCGCGCGGCGGCCTCGATGCGCGCCCTGGTCTCGCCGGCGTGGCGGCGGCGCCGGCTCCAGTCCGAGGTCAGGCGGCGCAAGATGGTGTTGGCCACCACGGCGGGGAAGGCCAGATTGAGCAGGCCCGAACTGTGCGGCATGCGAATCTCAAAGCTCAGGCAAAGCGTCTTTTCGGTGACCGACATGATGCGGGCCACCTGGGTTTGCATCTGCCGCCGCTCGAAGTTGAAGCTCAGGCCCACCGGCTGCCAGGCCGCGGTCAGCTCACGGCAGATGATCTCGACGACGCTGCCCAGGATTGACTCTTCGATGTCGGTGAGCTCGCGCATCGGGCCGTCCTTGCCCTCGCCACCCAGCAGCAGGTCGATCACCGGCGGAGCGAGGGCCAGGTCCAACTGCAACACCGAAAGCGCGCCCAGAGGCTCCAGCCGGACCGAAGCCACGTAACTGATCTCGGGGATGCGCAGCAGAAACTCGTTGAACTGGATCTGCTCGGCCGAGACCAGGTTGACCTGAAAGCGGGTGCGCAGCCAGGCAGCCAGGTTGTGGGTCAGATTGCGGGCGAACAGGTCGTTCAACATGCTGATGGCGCGCAACTGATCGGTCGATATCTGCCCGGCTGAGGTAAAGTTATAGGGCACAATCCGGGCTCTCACCTCGGGCCGCGCGGCCTCCGGCGTCGAGCTTCGCGCGGCCTCGAAGAGGGCGTCGATTTCATTCTGTTTGAGCGTCTTTTCGATCAATTCCTTACTCCATCCGCATCTTCTCTGTGCGCCGCTTCCATCCCCCGGACCCTACGCAACTGGCCCGTCGCGTCTCCCCGCCCACTCTCCCCCGGGCCGCTTAGCGCCGCGGCCGCTGCGGCGCCTTGCGCCCACTTGCCCTGTCGAATGCCCCGCGCGCCGCCAGATCCTTCAGCGCGGCCCTGAGATGGACCACAGCCGAGGCATGCACCTGAGAGACCCTCGACTCGACCACTCCCAGCGCCAGCCCGATTTCGCGCATGGTCATCTCCTCGTAGTAGTAGAGCGTCATCACCAGGCGCTCCCGGTCGGGGAGATGGGCGATGGCATCTCCCAGGCGGTCTTCGAGTTCGCCGCGCAGGCAGCGGAACAACGGATCCTCTTCCGGGCGGCCAGGCACATAGGCCAGCTCCTCCTCGCCCGAGTCCTCGTTGCGCTCCATGTGCAGGGTGCCGATCTCCAGGCCTTTCAGGTCGCCCAGCAACTGCTGGTATTCCTCGAGGCCCAGCCCCATCTCCGCAGCGACCTCGCCCTCGCCCGGAGCAAGGCCCATCCGCGCCGTCAGCACCCGGATCGCCTCCTCGACCGCGCGTCCCTTGCGGCGCAGCTCCCGCGGACTCCAGTCCAGCGTCCTCAGGCTGTCCAGAATCGCACCCCGGATGCGGAACTGCGCGTAACTGCGAAACTGCACCTTCTTTGCCGGGTCGAACTTGGCGAAGGCATCCATCAGGCCAACCACCCCGGCCGAAACCAGATCTTCAATGTCCACATGCTGGGGCAGGCGCTCATGGATGCGCCGGGCGAGGAAGCGAACGATCGGCAGATGCTCGAGCAGAACCCGCTCCTGCTCCCCATTCAGCATCGGGCCTGCCGAGGCGGCGGGCGGATATCCGCCTGCGGAGGCGCCCCGGCGCATGGCCCCCTGGGTTCTGGCTGCGGCCGCGGTTTCGATTCCCATCTCTGTCCCCTTCACCTGATCGCCAAACTCCAGGATCGCCAATCCTCAACACCGCCAAACCCCAGCACCGCCAAGCCCTCAGCGCAACGTTCCCACAGGACGCAAACGGATCTCCGGAGGAATCTCCCCGGCGGCGACCACCGCCAGTCGGGGCAATACCGGCTCCAACCAGCGCTTGACGTGGTAGCGGGCCGGACTGGGACATAGAAGCACGGGGAGGGCCGCGGCAGAGGAGATGCCTATAAGCTGCCTCAAAGAATCAGTGAGACGGCGGACCAGAGGGGTTCCCGGCTGCACGGTCGAGGCAAGAAGCCGCTGATTCGACTCCGGGGCCAGCGTCGAGAGAATCTCTTCCTCGAGCGCCGGGGCGAGCAGCAGGACCGGCAATTGGCCTTCGCTGTCGAGCAAGGGGCGAATCAACCGCCGTCCCAGCGCCTGGCGCGCGGCCTCGACCAGCGCCACCAGGTTCTTGTTCACGGGCGCGGTCTCGAGCAGAGCTTCTAGAATCGCGCCCAGGTCGCGGATGGAAACCCGCTCCCGCAGCAGTTGTTCGAGGACCCGGCCGACCTCGCCCAGGCTCAGCAGTTTGGGCACCAGTTCCTCAAGCAGCTTGGGGTGGCTGTCGTTCAAGGAGTCCATCAGCCNNTCGCCCAGGTGGGTGGTCATCACGGTGACCGCGTCCACTACCGAGTAGCCGGCGGCGATCGCCTGGTCTTCCAGAGCCGGTGCAATCCATATCGCCGGGACCCCAAAGGCCGGCTCGCGGGCCTCCTTGCCGGCCAGCGGCCTGCGGCCGGGGTCGCCGGAGACGGCCAGCAACTGTGCTCCCTCGGTCTGCCAGCGGCCGATCTCGAGACCCCGCAGCGAGAACAGGTACTCGCGCGGCCTGAGGCGCAAATTGTCCGAGATGTGCACGGGGGGAACAAGAAAGCCCATCTCGGAGGAGAGATGGCGGCGGAGGGACCGGACGCGGCTGAGCAATTGACCGCCCTGCTTTTCGTCCACCAGCGGAATCAGTTGGAAACCGATCTCGAGGGTCAGTTCCTCCAGGCGCAAGAGAGCGGCCAGATCGGAGCCCTGCGCCTGCTCCGCCTTCTTCTTCTCGCCGGTTCCCAACTCGGGGGGCGGAGCCGCGAGGGCGCGGACGGAAACGTGGCGGCCACCCCAGTAGAGCGCCGCTGCCACAGACAGGAATGCCAGCTTGGGCAGGCCCGGAATCAGGCACATCGCGGCAGAGACCAGGCTGGCCAGGTACAGCGTGCCTGGCTTGGACAGAAGCTGCTGGCGGATCTCTCCGCCCAGCAACCCTGCTGAATTGGCCCTGGTCAGGGTGATGCCCCCGGCAATCGAGACAAGAAGCGAGGGGATCAGGGTGACCAGCCCATCGCCAACCGTCAGCACGGTGTAGGTGCGCGCCGCTTCACCCAGTTCAATTCCCTGCTGCAGGGTCCCGATCAACAGTCCGGCAACGATATTGATGGCGGTAATCAGAATCGTTGCCAGCGAATCCCTCTGGTTGAACCGGGCCGCGCCATCCATGGCGCCGTAGAACTCGGCTTCCCGGGCAATCCCCTGACGGCGCCGCCTTGCCTCCGCCTCATCGATCAGCCCGGCATTCATGTCGGCGTCGATCGCCATCTGCTTGCCCGGCAAGGCGTCGAGGGTAAAGCGGGCGGTCACCTCGGCCGTGCGCACGGCCCCGTGCGAGACCACTAAAAACTGGATGGCGATCAAGGCCAGGAACAGCACGAAGCCGACCACGTAATTGCCGCCCACCACAAACTGGCCGAAGGCCTCGATCACCTTGCCCGCGGCCGCGGTGCCCTCCGAGCCGTGCAGCAGGATGCGGCGGCTCGAGGCGATGTTCAGGGCCAGGCGAAACAGCGTCAACAGCAGCAGCAGGGTGGGAAAGACCGAGAGTTCGACGGCGCGGCGGATCTGCACCGCGGAGAGGAAGACGATGATCGAGGCGGCCATGGAGATGGCCAGCAGGAAGTCCAGAGCCGCGGCGGGCAGCGGGACCAGCATGACGAACACCACGCTGATGGCGGCCAGCGGCAGCACGAACTCGCGCAGACGCTGCCAGATGGATTGGACGGGCAACGAACCCGCGGCCAGGGCGGCTGTACTCATCGCGGACCTCCGTCGAAGGGCGGCGCTCCTGCGCCGGGCCGCCCGTAATGCGGGGTCCCCTGCGCTTTGGCATTTGCTCGTGCGGAGGACTCGCGGACGCGACGTTCGCGCAACTCGGCCTCAACCCTTTGGCGATAGAGATAGGCCAGAATGGCGGCTACCGCGGCGTACAGATCGACGGGAATAGCCTGGCCAACCTCGACCGAGCGGTAGAGGGAACGGGCCAGCGGCGGGTTCTCGATGATCGGCACGCCGGCCCAGCGAGCCTCGGCCTTGATCTCCTCGGCCAACAGGTTGCGGCCTTTGGCCACCATCTTGGGCGCTTCCATGGTGGTGAAGTCGAAGCCCAAGGCAACGGCATAGTGGGTGGGGTTGGTAAAGACTACCGCCGCCTTCGAGACATCGGCCTTGACCCGGCGGCGGCGCGCCTGGCGCTGCAGATTGCGAATGCGGCTGCGTATCTGCGGATTGCCCTCGGTCTGCTTCATCTCGTCGCGCATGTCCTGGCGGCTCATCTTCAGGCGCGATTCCCGGCTCTGCCACTCGACCAGGTAGTCGATCGCCGACCAGCCGAAGAGCAGCCATGCGGCAGCCAACAGAAGGCCATAGACGTCGGAGCCGAGCATCTCCAGGCGAGTGATCGAGAAGGGAGGAACCGTCAACTGCCGCGCGATCCGCTGGACGGCGAAGACCGCCAGCAGACCGGCGGGGATGAGCGACTTGGCCAGCCGGGCGGCGGCGCGCAGCGAGAAGAGGTTCTTGATGTTCGTGGCCGGGTTGATGCGGTCCGGCTTGAAGCCGATTGCCCCGGCATAAAAGCTGACCCCGCCGGTCTGCAGAACTCCCACCCCTAGAGCGGCCATGGCCACAGCCGCCATCACCACGCCTGGCGGCCCGAGAACGGCGAGCGCCAGTTTGCGCAGAGCGTAGAGCGTAGGCTCAATCTCCGCCGGCTCCCAGCGCGCCGGGCTCCCGAGCTGGAGAAATGCGGCAAAGGTGCCCCGCCAGGCGATCAGGACGCGGCTGCCCAGCGCCCCCAGCACCATGACGCCGGCAAGGGTTCCGGCCGCGGCCGACAGCTCGCGGCTGTGCAGCACGTCGCCTTCCTTGCGAGCCTGGTCGCGGCGGTGCTGGGTCGCCTGTTCGGTACGCTCTCCGGCCATCGGCTAGCCTCCCAAGCCAGGGGCCAGACCCGTTGCGGCCCCAGAGCCGGACGCGGTAATCATCCGCTCCGCCAAGTCGAGCAGACCCGCGAAGCGGGCCTCGATGAAGCGGGGCCACAGGGCCAGCGAGCCCGCCAGCAGGGCGAAGCCGGTCAAAGTCTTGAGCGGCACGGTCAGGTTCATCACCGGCAACTGCGGGCTCAGCTTGCCCAACAGAGCCACCGCCACCTCGACCAGCATGGTAGCCGCCAGCACCGGCGCGGCCAGCTCCAGAGCGGCCAGAAAGATGCCGCCGGCTGCGTGCACAATTCCGAGCGCAGTCGGCGGCGCAAGGCCGTAGCCGCCCAACGGCGCGGCGCGGAAGCTGCGCACCATCGAGGCCAGCAGGATCCGGTCCAGCCCAGAGGCAATCACCACCAGCGTGCCCATCAGTTGAAACAGGTCGCCCAAGAGCGGCGTCTGGATCGAGGAAGTCGGGTCGAGCAAATTGACCATCGAGAAGCTGAACTGGACGCCGGCAATCTGACCGGCAAACAGAAGCATCTCGTTCAGCAGCGTAAGCGTAAGCCCGTAGACCAGGCCCACGGAGAGTTCGCCCAGGAGCGCGGAAAAGCTGAGGTCTGCATGGGCATGAGGCAAGGCGGCCGCCAACGGAGCCAGCAAGAACGCCACCGCGCCCACAAAGACCGCCTTGGTCCGCAAGGGCAACGCGGTCGAGGAGAAGAAGGGGGCGAAAGCCACCATGCCGCTGACCCTCACCAGGACCAGCGTCATCGCGCTCAAAAAATTGCTCCACTGCAACTCGTTGCCATGAGGCATCGCAAGTCCCTTCTCGTCGCCTAGCCCAAGTAACGGTGCAAATCGGCAAGCAGCAACCGGGTATAGGCGGCCATCCGCCCCAGAAACCAGGGCATGCCGACCAGCAGGATCAAGGCCACGGCCGCGAGCCTGGGAACGCTGGTCAGCGACTGCTCCTGAAGGCTGGTCAGGGTCTGGATCAGGCTCAACAGAAAACTCAGCAGGGCCGCGGCAATCAGCACCGGCGCGGCCAGAATCAAGGCCTCCTTCATCAGTTGGCGCAGCAGTTCGGCAACCAGGTCGGGTGTCATCGATATCCCTTTCAAAAGCTCTTCAACAGCGAGTTGGCCAGCAGGTTCCAGCCATCCACCATCACAAACAACAGAATCTTCAATGGCGTCGAAACCACCACCGGAGGCAACTGGAACATGCCGATCGAGGTGGTGATGGACGCAGTGACCATGTCGATCAACAGAAACGGGAGGAACAACACCGCGCCGATCGAGAATCCGGCCTTCAGCTCGGAGAGGATGTAGGCCGGAACCACCACCCGCATGGGCAGGTCGTCGGCCGTGTTGGGGCGCGGAATCTGCCCCGCCGCGGTAAACAGGGCCAGGTCCTTCTCGCGTGCGTAACGCAGCAGGAAGTGCTTCACCGGCTGGGCGCCACGGTCGATGGCCTCCCAGCCCGTCACCTGGCCGGCGCGGTAGGGCTCCACCGCCTGCTGGTCTACCTGATTCAGCACCGGGGTCATCAGAAACCAGGTCATCATCAGGGCCAGCCCCATCAGGGTGGGATTGGAGGGCGCGGTCTGCGTGCCCAGCGCCTGGCGCAGAAAATGGAAGACCACCAGCAGGCGCACCATGGGAGTGACGGCCATCAGAATCGCGGGCAGCAGAGTGATCAGAGTCAGAACCAGGAGGATCGTCCAGGGCGTCGAATCGGAGGGGTGGAGCCGTGCATTCAGATCGGGCAACTGAGGCGCGGGTACCGCAATTGCCGCCTGCGCGGCGGTCCACAGGCCTACCATGAGATCCTCGATGACCTGTCCTGCGCAACCGGATGCGGGAGCGGGCTTGGGGACCGGGACGAACGCCTCGGATCGGCGAACCTCGACTCGCCATCGAGGGCATAAAACGCCGGCGCGCCCTCGGGCGAGGTGGCGACCAGGAACCGCCTGCCCTCGGCCTCGACCAGGGCCAGCGACTGCCGCGGCGCCAACGCGATGCGCTCGAGAAGCGCCAGCCGCGGCTGGGGGCGGCGCTTCACACGCAGCCGGTCCAACAGCCATCCGGCCAGCCCACCGTCCGGCGCAAGGTTCAGCGTTTCCTTCCCCTCCGCTTCCCGCTTCATCCCCCGGCCTTTCTCCCGCTCGTTGAAATAAAACCTGCCCCGGCCGCTCAGGCCAGCCGGGTGATCCGCACCGCCAGTTGCGATTCGACGACCTCAAACTCACTCCAGGCCAGTTGCACATCACCGGAGGCAAGCGGCATATCTTCGCCGTGGGCCCATTGGGTCTCGATGACCTGGCCGGACTCAAGGGCCAGCAGGTTGCGCACGCGAAACTCCCGCACGGGAATCGCCACATCCAGCTCCACAGGCAGCCGCGCAACGGACCCGCTCAGCGCAATCAGGTCGCCCGCCTCGGGTTGGGGGAGCGACGGCACCAGCGCCTGTTCCGCAGCGATCTCAGCCGCTGCGGTTCTCTCAGTCGCCTGCGGCAGCTTGCTTGCCGGCGGCGGTGGTTGTGTGGTGGCCATGTGCCATGGAACCATGCAGAAATATGACCAGAAAAGATACAGAACGATTGGAAAGGGTTTAGAGAAGCTCTCACGGCGGGCGTGCCCTTTCAACCCAGCCGGCAACATCGCTGCTACACTGGAGGTTGAGAGCAACGGGGGCGTTCCGCGGCCATCCGCCCCGGAAACTGCCGCGAATCGAGGGTAAAGACCATGCCGGAACAGAAGGAAAACAAGAACTTTGCAGCCACCAGCCTGCGCCTGAAAGTGGGCCTGGCGGAGATGCTCAAGGGCGGCGTCATCATGGATGTGATGAACGTGGAACAGGCTCGCATTGCCGAGGAGGCAGGCGCCACCTCGGTCATGGCCCTGGAGCGCGTACCAGCCATGATCCGCGCCGAAGGCGGAGTAGCCCGCATGGCCAAGCCCTCGCTCATCAAGCAGATCATTCAGGCGGTCTCCATCCCGGTCATGGCCAAGGCGCGGATCGGCCACTTTGCCGAGGCGCAGATTTTGCAAGAGTTAGGCGTCGACTTCATCGACGAGAGCGAGGTTCTCACCCCCGCCGACGAGGCCCATCACATCGACAAGCACGCGTTTACTACACCCTTTGTCTGTGGTGCGCGCAACCTCGGCGAGGCCCTTCGCCGCATCGCCGAGGGCGCGGCCATGATCCGCACCAAGGGCGAGGCGGGCACCGGCGACGTCGTCTACGCCGTCCGCCACATGCGCCAGATCACGCGCGAGATGCGCGCCCTCACCGTCCTATCCGAGCAGGAGCTATACGCCGCCGCCAAGGACCATCAGGCCCCCTACGAGCTGGTGCGCATGGTCGCCCGCTCCGGCAAGCTGCCGGTGCCCAACTTCTCCGCCGGCGGCATCGCCACACCCGCCGATGCAGCTCTCATGATGCAGCTCGGCGCAGAAGCCATCTTCGTCGGCTCAGGAATTTTCATGAAGGAGCGCGCCACGCCTTTGGACGTAGAAAACGACCCCAAGGAGCGCGCCGAAGCCGTTAGCCGCGCCAAGGCCATCGTCGTCGCCACCACCCACTACAACGACCCCAAAATCCTCGCCGAGGTCGCCGAACAGGTCACCGGCACCATGAAGGGCCTCGCCGCCGCCGGCCTCGAAGAAAAAGACCAACTACAAACCCGCGGCTGGTGAGCCACCTGCGGTGGGGCCAAACGCTCGCTATTCGCTCGCACGGGCTTCTTTGCCAAGGTAATATTGCTTTGTATCAGGGCACGACTTCAGTCGTGCCGCAAAGCCACAAAAAATATACCCGGGCTTTAGCCCCTGCGGAATGTTTCTCGGAATTTCGATCCGGCACACAGCAGCGACCAGGACGATTCACACGACGAGTGCAACTGCGAATTAGTGTCGACACCTAGAACTAAACGACTTGACAAGCGTCCTTACCCTATGTAGACTTTCTATATGAGCGCTAAGCCGCCGCGTATCACCGGACCAACATTGAAGGTACTGAGGGAATTCTTTCTTCGACCGACCGACCGACTCTCGGGCATTGAAATCTCCCGGTCGACTGGACTTGCGTCGGGCACGCTCTACCCCATTCTCTTTAGGTTGGAAGAAGTGGGATGGTTGGAAAGTGAGTGGGAAGAAGTAGTGCCGACTCAGGTAAAGCGTCCGCGTCGGAGATTTTACCGCATGACGGGAATTGGGGAAATAAATGCCCGCGCATCGTTTAGAGAGGTTTTTCCGAGAATGCCGGAGCCGGAGTTTGCGCTATGACGACGACCGTGCTTATTGCTCTCTTCATTGCAATTGTCGGTCGATTCATGGGTGATGAAGTGAAGGCTTGGGTTGGTTGGTTACACAGAAAGCTGCGACGCGCGGCAGTTGCGAAGCTCCCAGCGGAATGTAGGGAGCGTTACGACGAGGAGTGGGAAAGTGGGTTAGATGAGACTCCTGGCGAATTATTTAAGCTCATCTATTCTATCGGCCTGTTAATGGCGGCCACCGGAATTCGTAAAGCTGCCCTTAAAAGCGTTGCGAATTCAGAAATGTTCTCAGCATTATTAAAACGCGGGATCGACATCGTCTTCTCCACTGCGGCCTTGATACTCATCTCGCCATTGATGCTGGCGGTCGCGATCGCCATCAGGCTGGATTCGCGCGGCCCGGTCCTCTACTTTTCAGAGCGAGTTGGCAAGAGGGGCCGCGTCTTTAGATTCTTCAAATTCCGCACCTGGGACCTTGAAGCAGGAGTCCGACGAGACGGCACGATGGAATTGTCCGGGCGAGAGGGTGAGCCCTTCGTGTATAGCTACTATCCCAGCATTACAAGAGTGGGTCGCTTTCTACGCAGACACTCGCTGGACGAGCTTCCCCAGCTTTTCAATGTACTGAGGGGAGATATGAGCATTGTCGGACCGCGCCCACAGTCCCCTAAGGAAATCGTATTAAAGCTCAGGCACGTGAGAAGTTCCGAAGTGGCTCCCGGCATTACGGGCTTGTCGCAAGTAACTGGTCGGCAGGACTCCACCCTTCCGGATCTTACCCACTGCGATGACGCCTATGTGAAGGACCAAAGTATTTGGCTAGATTTCAAGATCATCCTGCGTACCATTTGTGTGGTCTTCATGGGTACCGATTCAACTAAGGGACAACGTAAGAATGGTCATGATAACCAGAGAGATTGAGAAGTTAGTATTTCTAGAGGCGGGTGACCCACGCTCTGACGTACTCAAAATCTGAGTGCGACATCCCTCTGTGCCAACATGAGT
>PLFY01000183.1 GCA_003138365.1 Acidobacteriaceae bacterium | reverse complement strand
CGATGGATGGGGCACAGCTTCATCCCCCGTGGGTCTTTAAAGCCGGTGGACGACTAAAAAGATAGGCCTTCGCATCACGCTGCATAAAGAACTTGTTCTTGCTCGGCGACGCTCTTGAGAACATACGGATTTCGAATCGCGCCGTTCTCGACCAGATCCACGGGACGGGATAACAAGGAGGCAAGCTCCTCGCGCAAGCCAAGATAGTTCCGCATCCTCGCCGCAACCGGAACGGGCTCAAACTCCACCAGGAAGTCCGCATCGCTGCGTTGCGGATCGAAGTCTCCCCGCAAAATGGAGCCGAAGACCGCCAGGCGGCGCACCTGATAGCGCCTGCACAGGCAAGCGATCTCTTCGAGATTGGGCTGAATGGGGCTTTCCACGGCGCTTCCGAAGGCAGAATAGCACCGCACCAGCTTTGAATGCAGCCCTGTTCCCTATTCATTGTTCCCTGTAGAATCGCTCTAAGCATGAAATGTCCCTATTGTGGTTTCGGGCAAGATCGGGTCGTTGACTCGCGCGAGAGCAAGGAGGCCGATTCCATCCGCCGCCGGCGCGAGTGCGAGAGCTGCAACCGCCGCTTCACCACCTACGAGCGCATCGACGAAATCCCCTACATGGTGGTCAAGAAAGATGGCCGCCGCGAGCGCTTCGATCGCCAGAAGGTGCTCAGCGGGCTGCTCCGCGCCTGTGAAAAGCGCCCGGTTCCCGCCAGCAAACTGGAGGCAATTGTCGATGCAGCAGAGGCTTATCTTGTCGATGCTCCAGAGCGCGAACGCACCACCAGCGAGGTTGGCGAACTGATCATGCAAAATCTGAAAGTCCTGGATACAGTGGCCTACATCCGCTTCGCGTCCGTCTATCGGGACTTCAAAGACGTGCGCGAGTTCAAGGAAGAGCTCGAAGGGCTGCTCGGCGGACGCAGTGCCGGAAAGAAGAAATAGCTGCTCGCAAGAGTCTGCAAGGAGAGATCGACAATGGCGGAGCAAAAGACGCACAAAGTCACGCTGATTCCAGGCGACGGCATCGGCCCCGAGGTCACGCAGGCGGTGGTCCGCATTCTCGAGGCCACCGGCGTCAAGTGGGAGTGGGAGCGTTTTGCCGCCGGCGCCGAGGCCTTTGAAATCTATGGCGAATACATTCCCACCGCGCTCTGCGAGTCGATCGAGCGCAACCACGTAGCCCTGAAAGGGCCGGTCACCACCCCCATCGGCGGCGGTTTCAAGAGCATCAACGTCACCCTGCGCAAGAGGTTCGATCTCTTCGCCAACTTCCGCCCCGTCAAGAATCTGCCCGGCCTGGCAACGCATTGGCCTGGCGTGGACCTGGTCATCGTCCGCGAAAACACCGAGGGCGAGTACGTCGGCCTGGAGCACGAAGTCGTACCAGGCGTGGTCGAAAGCATCAAGGTCATCACCGAAAAAGGCTCGACGCGCATCGCCAAGTTCGCCTTCGAGTACGCGCGCAAGCACGGGCGCAAGAAGATTCACTCCGTTCATAAAGCCAACATCATGAAGCTGTCTGACGGCTTATTTCTTCGCTGTGCGCGCAAGGTGGCCGAGGGGTTTCCGGACGTCGTCTATGGCGAGCACCTGATCGATAATACCTGCATGCAACTGGTCATGAACCCTTATCAATACGACACGCTGCTGCTGGAGAACCTCTACGGCGACATCGTCAGCGATCTGTGCGCGGGCCTTGTCGGCGGCCTCGGGCTGGTTCCCGGCGCCAACCTCGGGCTGGAGTGCGCCATCTTCGAGGCGGTACACGGGTCGGCCCCTGACATTGCCGGCAAGGATGTTGCCAACCCCACGGCGCTGCTGCAGTCCGCGGTGCTGATGCTGCGCCACCTGGATGAGTCCGCCGCGGCAGACAAGGTGCAGAAGGCCCTGGAAGCGGTCTATGCTGAGCGAAAGACGCTCACCCGCGACGTTGGCGGCACAGCCGGCACAACCCAATTCGCTGACGCCGTGCTGGCGGCGATGGCGTAAACCCAAGGAACGGGGCACTCGAATGCATTACCTTTTGTTCTATGAATTTGGCGAGGACTACCTGCCCAGGCGCGCAGAGTTCAGAAATGCGCACCTCGAGATGGCTTGGAAGGCAAGCGAGCGCGGCGAACTTGTGCTGGGTGGCGCGCTGACGAATCCTGTCGACGGGGCTGTCTTGCTCTTCAAGGGCGACTCGCCAGAGGTCGCCGAAAAGTTTGCCAAGGCAGATCCCTATGTGACCAATGGGATCGTGAAGCGGTGGCATGTGCGGGAGTGGACGACGGTTGCGGGTGAGGATTCCGCGATGCCGATCAGACCGAACCCAGCGCCGCCAATAAGATAAGGCGGTGCGGGTTTGGGTCCGCAATGCCCGCAGGGTTTTTGCAAGGCTGCACCCATCCTCCTGTACACTAGAGTGTCTACTGCCATGCAAACAAAACATCCAATTGGTATCCTGGGCGCGACCGGAATGGTCGGCCAACGCTTCATTCAGCTTCTCGAGAACCATCCGTGGTTCGAAGTCGCGTGGCTTGCGGCCAGCGACCGGTCAAGCGGCAAAACGTATAGCGAGGCTGCCAAGTGGCGGCTGGGTACTCCCGTGCCCGAACGCATTGCGCGCATGACGGTCGCACCAGCCGACCCCCAGGGCGCGCCAAAGATTATCTTTGCCGCCCTCGACGCCGCCATTGCCCGCGAACTGGAGCCACGCTTTGCCGCGGCCGGCTGCGCCGTGGTTTCGAACTCCAGCGCTTACCGCATGGCCGCCAATGTGCCGCTGGTGATCCCCGAGATCAACGCCGAACACCTGCACCTGATCGAAGAGCAGGCTTCGCGCCATGAGTCCGGCGGCTACATGGTGACGAATCCAAATTGCTCCACGATCGGACTCGTCATGGCGCTCAAACCCATCGAAGAGCGCTTCGGCATCGAGCAGATCTTTGTGACCACCATGCAGGCCGTCTCTGGAGCCGGCTACCCCGGCGTTCCGTCCATGGATATCCTGGGCAACGTGGTGCCGTACATCGGCAGCGAAGAAGAGAAGATGGAAGCCGAGACGCTCAAGCTGCTGGGCCGGCTTCAAGGCCATGCGGTCACTCCACTCGCCGCCCGCATCAGCGCCAGTTGCAACCGTGTCGCCGTCGAGGATGGCCATACCGAGAGCGTCTCCATCAAGCTCGGCAGCAAGCTGGGCCGGCCCGTCACCCGCGAAGACCTGTTAGCCGCCTGGGCCGAGTTCCGTCCCCTCGCCGGTCAGGGACTGCCGACCGCCCCTGACCAGCCCGTCCAGTGGACGCCGCAGGACGATCGCCCCCAGCCTCGTCTCGATCGCAATCGCGGCAACGGAATGGCGGTGACCGTGGGCCGCCTGCGTCCTTGCGGCCTGCTCGACTGGAAGTTCACCGTGCTCTCGCACAATACGATTCGTGGAGCTGCCGGCGCGGCCATCCTGAACGCCGAACTGCTGGCAAGCCTGGGCAAGCTGGAACCGGTCGCAGAAGCCGCTGCGCGCGCCTAGGGATTGGCGAAAGACGCAGGCAGATTGAAGGGTACGGGCTTTAGGCCGTACATCGGCGGCAGGAATGAACGGGGGCTTTATCCCCTGAGGTACGGCAGGAATACTCGCATGAGCCTGGTAGTGATGAAGTTTGGCGGAACGTCGGTCGAGGACCCGGCCGCGATCGAGCGTACAGCGGCAATCGTAGCCGGACGCGTGGCCCTCGGCAGGCAACCCGTAGTCGTCGTCAGCGCCATGTCCAAGGTCACTGACCAGTTGCTCCGCGCCGCCGCCGCTGCGGCCCAAGGCGACCGCGTTGGCGCTCTGGCCATCAGCTCGCGCCTGCGTTCCCGCCATCGCGACACCGCCGCCGCACTGCTCAAGAACCCATCGGAAGCCGCCACTCTGCAGACCCTGATCGATCAAAACTTCGACTCGCTCGATGAAATTCTCCGCGGCCTGGCGGCCATTCTTGAACTCACGCCGCGTATCTCCGACCTGATCGTGAGTTATGGTGAACGGATCTCAAGCCGCATCGTTGCCGCGGCCTTCCTGGAGCGCGGCATCGACGCGGAACACGTGGACGCGCGCGAGATCATGGTCACCGACTCGCAATTCCAAAAAGCGGTTCCCCAAGTCGACCTCCTCGAAAAGCGCACCCAGGACAAGCTGCTCCCGCTTACCAGCCTGGGCAAGGTTCCGGTCATGGGCGGCTTCATCGCCTCCAACGAGGCCGGCATCACCACCACCCTTGGCCGCGGCGGCTCCGACTTTACCGGCGCACTGGTCGGCGGCGCCCTGTCGGCCGACGCAATCGAGATATGGACCGACGTGGACGGAATCATGACCACCGATCCCCGCGTCTGCCCCGACGCCCTGCGCGTCAAAGTCATCAGCTTTGAGGAAGCGGCCGAGCTGGCCTACTTTGGCGCCAAGGTGCTGCATCCGGCCACCATCCTCCCCGCCGTCAAAAAGAACATCCCCGTCCATGTGCTCAACAGCCGCAACGCGGACTGCGAGGGCACACGCATCACATCCCTCGCGCCTCACTGCAAGAGCCCCTTCAAGTCCATCGCCGTCAAAAAGAAGCTCAGCATCATCGACGTGGTGGCCAGCCGCATGTTGATGACTCACGGCTACCTCAGTGAGATCTTCGCCATCTTCGACAAGCACCAATGCGCTGTCGATATGGTTTCCACCAGCGAAGTCAGCGTCTCCCTGACCGTGGACTCGAATGAAAGGCTCCCCGCCATCGCCGCCGACCTGGGCCGCCTGGCCGACGTGAAGTACGAGGGCCGCAAGGCGCTGGTGTGCATGGTGGGCGAGGATATCCGCGGGCAAAACGGTATGGCCGCGCAGGTCTTCTCCGCCATCCGCCACATTAACGTGAGGATGATCTCGCAAGGCGCCAGCGAGATCAACATGAGTTTCATGATCGACGAAGACGACGCCGACGAAGCGGTCCGCTCGCTCCACGCCGCCTTCTTCAAGGACCCGGACCCTGCGATTTTCGACGTCGAAGCGAGGAAGCAGGTTACAGTGGACAGCGGACAGTGAACAGCGGGCGCCGCGCATAAACTGTTCACTGTTTCACTGTTTTTTGTCCACTGTCCACTGTCCACTGTTCACTGTCCACTGTCCACTGTTCACTGTCCACTGTCCACTGTTCACTGTCCACTGTTTCGAGGTTCCCATGCTCATTCTTGTTCTTGGCAAAGGAAAAACCGGCAGTCTCGTCGCGCAGGTCGCTCGTGAGCGCGGCCACGGCGTGCGCGCACTCGACATTCTGGAAAATGAACACGCCTCGGCCCTCACCGCGCCCAGCCTGGCCGGCGTAGACGTGGTCATCGACTTCACCGCCCCCGAAGCCGCTGTCGAAAACATGCGCGCCGTGCTGGCTCTGGGCAGCCGCATCGTCGTCGGCACCACCGGCTGGTACGCGCAACTCGATGAGATGAAGGCTCTCGCCATGCGCCGCCAGGGCGGGCTGCTCTACGGAACCAACTTTTCCATCGGCGTACAGAAGCTATTCCGCCTCACCGCCGACCTCGCGAAACTGGAAGGCTACACCTTCTCGATCAGCGAGACCCATCACGTGACCAAGCTTGACGCGCCCTCGGGCACGGCCATCACCTTGCGGCAGATCATCGAAGCCGCGCAGCCGGGAGCGAAGGTGGAGATTACCTCTCACCGCATCAGCGACGCGATGGGCGAGCACATCGTGAGCGCCACCGGCCCCGATGATTACCTTGAGTTGAAGCACGATGTCCGCAGCCGCCGCTGCCTGGCCATGGGCGCCGTCCGCGCCGCCGAGTGGCTAGCCGGGAAACAAGGCGCCTGGGACTTCCGGGAAATCTTCGATCAGCTATAGCCGGAGCTTGCATCCACAGGCCACTCGTAGCACCATAGGACAGGAAGGAGCCGTCCATGCCTCTAGCAACCAGCGCCGCAACCGATGCCCTCGCATACACGCTGGCCTCCCTCAGCGGGCTCACTCCCGATGAAGCTGTTGCGTGTGCCTTGCGCGCGGAGCTTGACCGAAAGCGAGCTGTAGCCGGGCTCCAGCCCGCTCCGCAACCCGAGCCAACCGTAGAAGAGCTGCTCGCTAGAATCCGCAGCTACGGCCCGTGGGAGGGCCCCACCAGCGCCGAACTCGCTGCCGAGCTCTACGACGCTGAAGGCCTTCCCCGTTAGCCGGGCGCGACATGGTCATCGATTCCTCCGCGCTCCTCGCCATCCTCCTCGATGAACCCGAGGCCGCAGATTTCCTCCGAGCGATACACCGCTCACCCGAGCGCCGCATCTCCGCCGCCAACTTCCTCGAAACCGGAATCGTCCTCCGCCGAGGCAAAGTTGGCCGACCCCAAAGACTGATCGAGGAGCTGATCGTCGCGCTGCGGATTTCAATCGTTCCAGTAACGGAGCAACAGGCGCGTGCCGCTCTCAAGGCATTCAACATCTATGGAAAGGGCCAACGCCACCCGGCAGGTCTCAACTTCGGCGATTGTTTCGCCTACGCGCTGGCCAAGGTCTGCGCCGAGCCTCTGCTTTTCAAAGGCAACGACTTCACTCAAACCGACATTGAATCGGCGGTCTGAAATCCGCCGAGGCTTCGCGTCAGGCGCCGTCCGCGCCGGTGAATGGCTGGCCGGAAAATCCGGCGTCTGGGACTTCCGGGAAATCTTCGATCGGTTGTAGTGCATCTTTGCAGCGGGACCTGTTGTCTAGGCAAAGAGAGCTGATTCCGCCATCGATAATGCCAGAGATTGACAAAGCCTGTTATTCAGTCCACTATCGAGAATAGTGAGGTCATACCCTATGAATGTTTCGCTGACCCCCGAACTGGACAAATTCGTCGCTGGCAAAGTTGAATCCGGCCGCTACAACTCGGCTAGCGAGGTCGTTCGCGAGGCCCTTCGTTTGCTCGAAGAACATGATAACGCCCGGACTGCGCAGATTGCCGCCTTCAACCACGAGCTTGGCGCAAGGCTGGCCTCGCTCGACCGTGGAGAGCACGTGAAGCCGGACGCGGCGCGGCAACGCTTTGAGCAAAAGTCCCGTGAGCGGAGAAAGCTCAGCGCGTGAAGGAATATGTACTCAGCATCGACGCGGAGCTGGATCTGGACGAGATTTGGGCATTCATCGCCCAGGACAGCGTCAACGCCGCCGACCGCTGGATAGGTAAACTCTTCGACGCATTCGAGTCGCTTGCCTGCAACCCAGGCATTGGGCATAAGCGGAAAGACCTTACCGACTGCCCCGTACTGTTCTGGCCGGTCGCCGCGTATCTCATTCTCTACCGCGTTCGAAACGAAAGAGTCGAAATTGTTGCTGTGACCCAAGGCTCGCGAGACATTCCATCGTTCCTGCGTCAGCGAGTTCATTAGAAGCCATCGCCAGCATCGATCAGTTAAAGCGACTTACTTCCCGATCAAACTGCGCGCAATCGCGTCCAACATGCCGTTGAGAAAGTTGATGGACTCGGGGGCGGAGAAGCGGCGGCCAATCTCGAGGGCCTCGTTGATGACGATGGGAAAGGGTGTGCCCTTGAAGCCCAGCATCTCGCCGACGGCCATGCGCAGCAGGTTGCGATCCACCGCCGGCATGCGCTCCAGCCGCCAGTGCTTGGAGTTGGCTACGATGAGGTCGTCGATCTTCTCCTGGTGGGCGACAGCCACTCTGAACAGATCCTCGGCAAAACCGCGGACTTCCGGTTCGACTTCGTCGCCGGCCTTCCAGAAAGTGGCGCGCACCTGGTCGGGCGTCTGCTTGCCGATGTCGGCCTGAAAGAGCATCTGCATGGCCAGCTCGCGCGACTTGCGGCGCGGTCCGGCGCTCAAGCCGGGCCGCCTTGGGGCAGCTCAGCTTGAAGCAGCTTGCGGCGCAAACTCACCATCTCGATGGCCGCCACGGCAGCCTCGAAGCCCTTGTTCCCGGCCTTGATGCCTGCCCGGTTCAGCGCCTGTTCCAGAGTTTCGCATGTAAGCACGCCAAAGCTGTGGGGAATACCGGTCTCCTGCTGCGACTGGCCTATGCCGCGCGCCACTTCATTGTAGATGGCCTCGTAATGGGCGGTCTCGCCGCGCAGAAGGCAGCCAAGATTGATGATGGCGTCTACGTGGCCCAGATTCGCAACTGTCCGCGCCGCTGCCGGAATCTCCCATGCGCCGGGAACGCGGACGACTTCAATTTCAGCCCGCTTTGCGCCGCTGCGCAGCAGAGCGTCCAGCGCGCCTTCGAGCAGCCGTTCGGTGATCACCGCATTCCAGCGCGCAACCACAATGGCAAACTTCATGCCCGCGGCGGAGAGGTCGCCCTCGACGGCCAGCGGCTTGGCCCGCAGCGGATCTGCCCAGGCCCAGAAGCTGCACGCAAACCCCGGCTCCGGCTCGACGGTAAAGATGCGCGCCCTCCAGTGAGTTTCAGTGATGGCGGTGAGGCGGGCAACGGCTGCATCGCCGCCTTCGGCGCGCAGCCAGCTCTCGGCAGCCTGATAGACGGCATCGAGCGCGGTCACTTCCACCAGCAAATCGGCTGTCGAAGGGAATTCGCCGTCGACAATCTCAAGGTTGCCCAACGGCGCCAGGAACGCTGCGCCGTGACTGTTCTCTTCATCCCATCCCCTGCCCGGTTCAAACCCCAGCGCCGAAAAGAATCGCGCCAGCCGGTCATAAGCCGCTGCGCTGCCGGCGGGACGAAGAATCGAGATCCCCTTGATCATGGTTTGATTCTATCGTGCGGAAGCGGGGGAGCAGCGAGGCGGCGGGTTAGCGAGTCAGCAGGTCGGCGAGTCAGCGAGTCAGCGAGCCCCGAATAGAGCACCGCAAAACAGAAAGGCCGGCGCGGAGCCGGCCTTTCTGTTGCACTCTTGATCGTCTTGAGATTACGTCGTGGAGCGCGGAGTCACGGTAATGACCGTTGCCGGTACCGGGTTGGTAGTCGGCGTGGTGAGCGTGCATCCGGGGTCGTTGCCGCCGGCGGTAACGGGCGTACATGCCGGCAGGTTGGGGGCAATCTGCTGCGTGTCGGCTTTCGCCGGATTGGTGGAGAGCAGAGGCACGCTGATGTAGTGGATCAGGTTGTCGCCCGCGGTGGAGACGAAGAAGAGCGAGTTGTCAGGACTGAATGCGCCTGCCAAAGGGGCTGTAATGGCCGACGGCGCGCTTCCGCCCAGGGTCAAATAGTTCACCGCGCCCGCTGCGCCGCCCGTAACCGGCACATAGTAGGGCAGCAAGGCTCCGGGCGTGGACCCGGTGTAGGTAATGAAGGCCAGGTTCGAAGCCGGCGACGTCACCACCGCATTGACGGCGGTAGCGTTCACCTTGGAAAGCGACGTCTGATTGAGGGTGTGGGCAATGGTGAGTGGTGTGAGCGTATTGGTCCCAGCCCCTGGGCACTGTGTAGTCGGAATCGTGACTCCGATGTCGGAGAGCGTAACTCCGCCGCCGATGAGAGCCGCGCCCAGAATATGCTGTCCATCCGTGGTGGCGGCCAGAACATCGGTCTGCGCGTTTACCGAATCTCCCTGGGGATAGAAGGTGATGCTCGCGTTGTTCCCAACCGTGCCGGAGGGGCACCAGGTGTGGGCCACGGTGGAGAAGTTGGGGCTGCCGCTCAGGTACGCGCCCACACTGGGGATGGTAATCGCCAGGCTCAGTGAACCGCCGGTCGTCTTGCTCAAATCGTAACTGGTGAAACCGGTGTCCTGGTTGTAGACATACAAGGTGTCGCTATGGCCGGCGCCGAGGCTTGCGCTGTCAGTGATGTAAAGCGTCTTCGCGTCGGGGGACCAGGAAGCAGCATTGCCTACGCCGCCAAAAGATGCCGTGACCCCTGAGGATGAGCTATAGAGATAAAAGACCTGGCGCACCTGATCGTTGATGAGGAGCGACTGGTTGTTCGGCGCAACGGCCAGCACCACGCCAGGAACGCTTGTGTCCTGTTTGGTGAGCGTGTTGCTGAAGGTGCTGTAAATCATCAACTCACGAGTGGAGCCGAAGTAAAGATTTTGGCCGAGTTGGTCCATCACCATCGAGTTCGGCACATAAGGCAGGCGTGCCGGGGAGCCCACCGTGCCAGTGAGCAGCTCCACGGGAACAACGTACTGCGACAGGCCGGGCGCACCGAACCACACGTATTCGCTGGCGGTACCGGGGACAGTAATGTTGACGGGGTTCGATGCAATCGACAGGCCGGTGCCATACAAGCCGAACACATTGATGGGAGCCTGGTTGCACGAGGGCGGCTGGCAGATTGCGTAGACGGAAGCAACCCCCGGGAAGCTGGCAGTGATGGCTCCGCCGGCAGCGGCGCTGATGTCGATCGG
This sequence comes from Acidobacteriaceae bacterium, assembly GCA_003138365.1. Classification (GTDB taxonomy): domain Bacteria; phylum Acidobacteriota; class Terriglobia; order Terriglobales; family Acidobacteriaceae; genus Telmatobacter. The sequence continues at coordinate 38,709 of PLFY01000183.1, read as the reverse complement.
TTCGGTCGACTGGTAGTCCAGGGTCATGCCGGTGAGGAGGACTCCGTTGGTGTCAGTAATCTGGGTGATCAGATTCTGCTGAACGCCTTGGGTAATCGTGCCGGAGGTCTTGCCGTTGGCCAGGGTGACGTTGATCGATGCCGGCGGGCAGGTGGAGAAGTAGCCGGCCGATGAACCCGACAGAGCCACCGACGCAGTGATTACAGTGGTGCCCGGCTGCTCGGCAGTGATCTGGTTGGTCTCAGAATTGATCGAGGCGATGGTTGAGCTGCCAACCTGGTAGCTGAGTGTGCCAAGAGGCAGCGAGCAGTTGGGGACCGAGCTGACGCCAGCCGGCAGCGGGCAGGCATAGTTGGCGCTGGAGACCGTCGACGGGGCGCAGAGTAACTCTTGCTTGTTGTTGGGGCCCACGATGCATGCCTGCGCATCGAGCTGCTCCAACTGGCCCTGTGAATAGCACTGCTGCTGGCCAGCCAGAGCCAGGGTGACTGAGGTCACTTGCGGGTGGACATAAATTTCCACCGGATTGGAAGTCACCGAATCGGCAGAGGCGGTGATGTACGCCGTCCCGTAGGGCAAGCCGCCGGTCGAGGGCAGGGGACTCGGCGGGTTGCAGTAGGTGTAGTTGGCGATCCCGCCGCCCGTGTTCCGGTTCCATGTTCCAGCGCACATGTTGCCGGTGGGCGAGATGTCAACCAACTGGTTGTTGGTGGTGCCGTAGGTATACGTGGTCACCGCCGCATCGGTGCCTTTGCACGTCTGGGCCGTGGGCGCAGCCGACTGCTGCGTCTGTCCAAAGGCAATGGAGACGCCCGTGGTCTGCGGCTGCAGGACGATGGAGGCCACGTCCGTGGTCTTCAAACCATAGCCCACGCCATTGCAATAGGCCGCCGCCGGATTGCGCGTGCAGCCGGAGATCGAAATCCCGGCCGGAATGGCCACGCACAGCAAGCAAACAAGCGTCAAAAACCGCCGCATGAATCCTCCCCGCCCCGCCTCTTCGAACCGCGGAACGGTCTCTCGGAATACGTCAAGAAAAAATTGGGTTATAGCGGCCCGCCAACATGCCCCCGGGTGGCCTGCAGCCGGCGAAATCCGCTCATCCGCTTAATCGCTCGGCTCCCGGCAGTACGGCGCCGCATGCAGCCGGTCGGCGAAACACGCTTACAAAACTCCAAAGAAAAGTGTATCAGGACCGGCTGCCCCCCGGCAGTTGGCCGCCTGGAAGAGCCGGACTCGATGCTCCGGACCTGATTCACACAGCCGTTGCTCCCATAGACGCCAGCCACCACGGTTGGGGAGCAGGATAAAGCGGTTCTCCAAATCCGGTGCTCCTGCCGGCTCAGTGAAGGGTGGCAGTGGTTTCGGCGCGGAGCCATTGGAGAACCGCTGTAGGCTCACTCGCCCGGCGGCATGAACTGCTGAAACCACTCGACGGCGCGTTCCATGACGTCGCGCCGATGCGCCGGATCCACAAACCCGTGCCCTTCGTTGGGATAGACCACCAGTTGCGTCGGCACGTGCCGGTCGCGCAACGCATGCCAGAATTCGTACGATTGCGGCGCCGGGCATTCGCCGTCCCGGTCGCCCACAACGATGAGCGTGGGGGTTCGCGCCTGCTTGATAAAGTTGATGGCCGAACTCTTTGCGTAAACCGCCGGATCGTCGTATACCGAGGCTCCAAAGTACGGCGTCATCCACTGGTCGATCGAGTTCTCTCCGTAGTAGCTCTGCCAATCGGAGATGCCTGCGCCGGCAACCGCGGCCTTGAATCGCTGCGTCTGGGTAACCGCAAACATGGTCATGAACCCGCCGTAGCTCCAGCCAGTAAGGCCCACGCGGCCGGGGTCCACCGGGTACCTGGCCTCGACCGCGTCTACCCCAGCAAGAATGTCGCGCAGGTCCCCATAGCCGAAATCCTTGCGGTTGGCTTGAGTAAACTCCTCGCCCTGTCCATAGCTGCCGCGCGGATTGGGCTGCAACACAAAGTAGCCCAGTGCCGAGAAAGCCGCTGCGCTCAAGCCTCCGCCTCCGCCCCAATGGGCAATTTCCGCCGCTGCCGGACCGCCATGGACCTCGACGATGAGTGGATACTTTTTCGCCGGATCGTAGTCTTTGGGCAGCATCAGCCAGCCCTGGACCTGAAACGAATCGCTCTTCCAGCTCAACGACACGGATTTGCCCCAGGCCGGTTCCACGCCGTCGTTCAGATGCGAAAGTTGGGTCAAGCCCTCCAATCCAGGAAAATGCAGCCCCTCCAGCTTGGCTGCATAGATTTCCATTGGGTGGTCGAAGGTGCTGGCGCGGAAAACGAACAGGGAGTGGTCCGCCGTGGCGGACAGGCTCAGCTCCAGGCGCCCATCGCCGACGCCGCCTGGAATGCTAAACACGGGCGCGGCAAAGCTGGTGCTTGCGCTCTCCTTGGTCCGATCGCCCGGAAGCCGGAAACGCACAAGCTGGCAGTTGCCGCCAGCCAGCTCAGTCATGTAGATGTGTTCGTTGCCGTCCCATTCGATCCAGGCCGGCGAAGTGGCCCGCTTCGGCGTCAGGTCTTGCGGCTGCCCCCCATTGGCGGAGACGATCCAGACGTCGCCGCCGGTCGCGCCCTGGTCGCTCATCAGCCCGCCGATGAAAGCTATGACCTTGCCGTCCGGCGACCACCGCGGCACCGCGATCTGCAATCCATGCAAAGGCCCGGAAACCTCCGCAGGCGCTAGAATCGCCTTTGCCACGCCCGCGCCGTCCAACGACTGGGTGTATAACTTCGCAACCCACCAGTTGTTCTCTCCCGGCGGATCGGCGGCCACATAGGCAAGAGACTTCGAGTCTGGCGACCAGTCGAACTCGTAAACATGCAGATTGGCCGGCGTGACCATTTGGGGAACGGTGGGCTTCGCCGCATTCACCTGGGCCACGGCAATCCGCTGAATCTCGACCCCATCCTCGCCGATCACTCCAGACGGCAGCTTCATCGCCGCCAGTGCCCCGGCCGCCCGTGTCGCCCCCTCTACATATAAGAAGGCCACTTTGGTTCCATCCGGCGAAAATGCCGGCGCTTGCACATAGCCCTTCAAAGCGGTCAGCCGCCACGCGGGCTTGCCGTCCAGTTGCGCAACATACAAATCCGTCTGTTCGCTCGGCCGCGCACAGTCGGAAAAGAATGCAAGCGTCTTCGAGTTCGGCGACCAGACGATCTCGCCTTCGTGGCAGTGTTGCTCCGGCTTGGCCGCCGCCGTCACCCTCTCGCTCCTGGCCAGATCGCCGAGCGGAGCCACACGAATCTCGACTCCCTCCTTCGCCATCTGAATCCACGCCAGCCGCTCACCGTCCGGCGCAACCGCAACCTGGCCGATCATATGGCCGCGATTGAGCCCTCGAAGCAGATCTTCCATGTGCGCGCGATCCAGGTCCGCGCGATCCAGGCCCGCGCGATCGGACGCATTCGTCGTCGCCGACTCCGGCGTCGCTGCGGCGTGGGAATCCTGCGCCACAGCGTAGGGAAGGTTGAAGCCTGTACTCAAAACCAGGGCAGCGCCGGCGATTAACCCGGCGCGGAAGGATTTGCGAGTTGGGAACAAAAACATACCCAAATGCTATCAGGCGCAATCTGGCGCGGAATGCGGAGTCAGACTCAACCAGATTCAGTGATCTCAAGAAAAAGACAAGTTTGCTCGGAATCATGCCTTTGACAAACCCTAAGAATTCCGATGGAGGGCTTAGATGCAGGATCGGTTTACCAGCCGAACGTGTGCTTAATCCACATTGTTGAAAGGGTCAAGATCACCCCCAAAACGCCTATGACCATAGCAGTAAGAAGCCACTTGAGAGTGTTAAAGGTGGCTTTTGAGGTTGTAATGTCAACCGTGATTGAATCTCTTAGAATTCTCTTTTCACTCAGTGGAAATCGTTAGGATCGTGTGGTTTCTTGGTAGCGACCTTCGAGTACCGTTGGCGTTCACTAACCACCCAGAAAGTCAGTCCGAAAACGAACCCCGTAAGTAGCAGGCAAATGCCTTGTCGCTCAATGGCGATCATGAACCCTTCAAGAAACGTCTGGTCTTCAATAAAGAGTGATTTTAACGAGAGAGATGAAGTGCAGGATCCTATAATGAGCGCGGTCGCGGCACCATTCAGTGGAAAGTAGATCAGGCCAAAGCGCTGCAGTCGATCGTACCAGCGCACAGAAAAATACCAAGGAAAAGCCATCAACACGAATGCAGCGCCCATTCCTTCAAAAACTAAAAAGGTGAGTGCGAGCGCTATTTTGAACCGGACACCGGTATCTTCGCCGGGCGTCTCCCTAAGCTGAATGCTAACTACGAGCCAGACCACATAGAAAAGGGAAGCACTCGCGACGCTCGCTAAATATCCAACCGGCCGGTTTGCGTTACCCATGGCAACCGCTCCCTTCGAGGAACTCTAGCCTGTTGCCAGCAAAGAAGGCAAGGTATCCGCCAGCCTAGTCGGTTCCAAGGAGCCCACAATTGGATTCTGGACGGATGACCGCCAATCCGGGCAGAACCCGAAAATGGAGTAAAGTCCGGATTGGCGACGATACACCAAGAACCGGCGAATTGAGCCCTAAAGGGCCTTCACTGTTCTCCTTCGTCAACCTGGGTCACCTATTCAAACGCAGACGAAGATGGCAGAATCACAGGGATGGCCGATATCGAGCAGGCCGTGCCGGACGGTGCCATCAGCAGAGTGGTCAGCCTGCTGGTTCGGGTCGTCGTGTCTTTCAACCTGCTTCTAATTGCACTCGGATTTACGGAGAACGCAGAGTGGGGGGACTTGCCCGAGGAGCTATTTGGCCATTTGAGGTTCGGCGGCTTCAGATTTGACTTCGTCTGGCTATGCTTCTCTACCACCGCTTTGTTCTTTGCTGCTTTCTTTTTTGCTGCCCTTTACGGAGAAAGTAAGGCCGCACGAGTGAACGCCGGATTTTGCATCGCAGGTTTGTTAGCGTTCTGCATCTACATTTTCTTCGCTCTTTTTTCTGGTGTTCTCTATTTCGGCTGACCGATGGGACCGCCCGGGCGCATCCCACACGACCCGAAGATTGCTGGTTATGTCCGAGTGACCGGCCACTCGGCAGTTACCAGTTGATCGATAGCCTCGCACGCCTTCGGCATGGGCGGCATTTTCGGCGGCCTGAAGTTTCTTCCGGCAGCAGTACGTTGTGCTGGTCGACAAATTCTACTCCGAAAAAAATCGCCCAAGCGACGAGGGCAAACAACCTCAGCCAGTGTGGATTCAGGCCCAAAAAATGTACTGCTTTTGTACCGCCGGGATGCCAATTCGCGCGATTTTAGCGATTTCAGAGGATGTGGTCAGTGGCAGAGGAGAAGTGACGCAGCCCTTGCTTTTCCAGTATTTGTGACAAAATCGATGTGGATTCGCGCAAGGGACTGGATGAGGCGGGACTGTTCGAGTCCTACCTGAGGAGCCAAATAGAATCGTAGACTTGCGAGCCTTCCGAATCCCCTGACAACCTCTCGAAAATGCTGATTGTGGGGACTGAGGAAATCTCGGAATTGCGTTATCGGAAGGATGGCGGGCGGTTTTCAAGATCCCGGCCGAGTTCCTTGTTGGGCGTATCGCCGGTGGTGAACTCGATGCGCGTGGTGCCCGGGTGCAGCTTTTCCAGGGGCAGCCAGGAATTCGGGTACTCCATGCCGTCGAGAGTGACTTTCTGGACAAAGAACCCGGCGCCACGGCGGCTGATGACGACGATTCTCTTTCCCGCCAGGTGCAGGGTGGCCTTTTCAAACATGGGCGTACCCAGGACCAAGCCTCCAACGCCGGGGATTGCGGGATAGAAGCCGAGGGCGTTCCAGACGTAGACGCCTGAGGTCGCGCCGAGGTCGTCGTTGCCTGGGATGCCGTCGGGCGTGGCCTTGAAGGTTTCTTTGGCGATGCGGGTGACGACTTCCTGGGTCTTCCAGGGCTGCCCGGCAAAAACGTAGGCGTAGGGAGTCACGAAGTCCGGCTCGTTCTCCATGTTGAAGCAGGGGTCGCCCCAGCAGCGGAGCTTGAGAAAGAACTTGTCGAGCCGGGGAGTGACCTGGTCGTCTCCGCCAATCGCTTTGAACAGGGCGGGGTAATCGAAGGGAATCATGAAGGTGTATTGGTAGGTGTTACCCTCTTCGAAGCCTAGCTGGTCCGAGCCGTTGCCTTTGGGCATGGAGCGCTCGGCATCGAATCCGGACAGCCAGGCGCCATCGCCAAGGCGGGGGCGAATCCAGTGTGTCTCCGGGTCGAACAGGCTTTTCCAGTTTTCCGACTGCTTGAGCAGTGTTTGGTAGGCGGACGTGTTGCCGAGCGACTTGGCGAATTGAGCGATGGCGAAGTCGTCGTTCGCGTACTCCAGCGTCCGCGAGGCAGATGTGCGGTCCTTCTCCGAAGGAACGTAGCCCAGCTTGCGGTAGTCCTCAAGGAAGGGGCGCTCGGAGCTGTTGTGGGGGCCGACGCCCGGCTGGGTTGCAGCCTTGACCATGTACTGGAGAGCGGTTGCGGTGTCGAAATTGTGCGCGCCAAAGGCGTAGGACGAGGCGATCACCGGGGCGGCCGAATCGCCGCCCATGACGTAGGTGACATCGTTAGCAGCGGGCCAGCGGGGGTACCAGCCGCTTTGAACCGCGTCGTTGACCAGCGACTGCATCATGTCGCTCGCCTGCAAGGGCTTGAACAGGGCCTGAAGCTGGACGGTGTTGCGATAGATGTCCCAGTCAGAGAAGTTGGCGTATTGGGCAGTCTGTTTCGATCCGGCGAGGAGGTGGACCTGATTGTCAAAGCCGCTGTAGCTTCCATCGCCATCGCTGAAGAGGTTGGGCGACAAGAAGGAGTGGTAAAGGCCGGTAGCGAAGATTTTACGCTGGTCCGGAGTGCCGCCTTCCACTGTGACGCGGTTGAGGAGGGTGGTCCAGGCGCGGCGGGCCTTCGAGTGGACATCGTCGAAGTTCCAGCCGGGAATCTCCTGGTTGAGATTGGTCAGGGCCCCCTCTTGGCTGACAAAAGAGATGCCGACTTTCAAGAGGATTTCATGCCGGTTGCCGAAGTCGAGCCAGGCGCCGGTGTGCTTGCCCTGGGCCGATTTGGCTGAAGGCATGATGGAACCGTCGCTCCAGAGAATCGAGTCTTTGTAGGGTTTGTTGAAGCGCCCGGCGACGTAAAGCTTGTATTGGGATTTGGTTCCGCAAAAAGAGCCGGCAGTGGTTGATCCGGCATAGGAGGCGGCGGAGGTGAGCTCGATGCTGTTGCCAAAGGCCGGGTCTGGCTGCTTGCCATCCAGGCTGCGGAAGGAGCCGGCGCTGGAGCCGGCATTGACCAGCAGGCGCGCGGCGGTGCCTGCCGGGAAGATGAAACGGGCGATGCCTGCGCGCTCGGAGACGGTGATCTCGACGCGGATTCCGTTCGCCAGCGTGACGGCGTAGTAGCCGGGATGGGCTTCTTCCTTGTCGTGGCTGAAGTCGGCGGCGTAGGGTGCAAGATCGCCACCGGGGCTCGAGGCCAACGGGGATGTCATCGGAAGCACGGCGAAGTCGCCATAGAGCGGGCAGCCCGCGCCACTGATGTGGGTCAGTCCAAAGCCCTGAATCTGCTTGTCGTTGTAGAAATACCAGGCGTCGTGGTTGGTGTCGGGACTCCATTGCATCATTCCGAAGGGCAAAGTCGCACCGGGAAAGGTGTTTCCGCCGCCCGCTGTCCCTATGAAGGGATCGACCTTGTCGTAGTTGGACAAATGTACAGCCGGAGCGCTTTGGGCCTGTGCAAAAAGGCAGAAAGAGAAGGTAAGCAAAGCCAAGGAAGAGCACAGTGCATGGGTGAATCGCATGAATAGTGTCCTTTCGCCTTCGGTGTCGGGCATAATCTTCTTTGAATTCCACTGCAATCTTACAAGCCCTGCGGCCGACCCCTATATCTGACACGGCTGGATTGAAGGAATCACGCAGCTTAAAAAGCGAGAGGGAGAGGACCGGGGGGCTCTCCCTTCTGTTTCCGGCGGATTGCGTAGCTGGCGATCAATGCGACTTCGGAATCAGGGCCTTCAGTATCGGCTGGTTCCACTTGTTGGTTTCCACGTCGTAGACCACGAAGTCAGAGTCGAACTGCCAGTAGGCCCAGCTGAAACCGCGATCTTCGGCGATCTTGCGGATATAGGCGTCCCAGTGGGCGCGGCTCTCCATGGGGGCCTTGTCATAGGAGCCGAATTCGCCCAGAAGGATGGGGCGATGATGCTCCTGACTCCACTGCGCGACGCCATCGAAGTCGCGCTCGACGATGAGCTGCTCTTCTGTCTTGCCCCAAGCGATGTCATGCCCACCGCGGATTTCTTCGCCAGCCCAAGGTGCGCCCTGATGGGTGAAGGGGAAGGGCTCATAGTAATGGAAGGTCACAATGATGTGGCCGTCGTCGCCGGGCAGGGCAAGATCTTTCAGCGCGCCGCGGCTGTTCCAGACACCGGGTCCAATGACAACGTTACGGGTGGGGTTGGTTTTACGGATGACTGCGAGCAGCTCGAGGAGCAGGCCGTTCCACTCCTGGTTGGAGATGAGGCCGTGAGGTTCGTTGAGGAGTTCAAAGGTGACGCTGCCGGGAGTGTCTCTATAGCGGGGCGCAACCTGCTGCCAGAAGGAGAGGAGCTTGGGCTTGCACTCGACATAGCTCGTATCGCCGCAGTAGTTGAAGTCATGCTCGTCGAGGATGACCTGCAGATGCGCTTCGGTTGCGTTGGCGACGACCCAGTCGAGCATGCGGAACCAGGAATCGGGCAGCTTGTTTTCTGCCGTCATGTACCGGAAGGCCTGCAGGTTGACGCGCACGGTGGCGAATCCGGCGTCATGAATCTTGCGGAAGTACTCCTTCTTGAAACGGCCCTTGGAGAAATCGGCCCAGATGGGGTCGTAGCCGAGCACATTCACTCCTCTCGTCATTAATTTGGATTGCGCAAAGGGGTCGATGGTGGCAAAGCCCGCGGGCAGCGTAACCTCTGGGGCAAGAGATTGTGCGTGGACGGCCGCGACCAGCCCAACAAGAAGAGACAAAGCAAAAAACGGCCGCGCCAAGCGGGCCAGACAAATGCGAGTCAACATGATCGATCCACTCCAGAGCCCTTGGTGAGTGCGGAAAGGCGTCGCCCAATTGTATTGGGTGAGGGAGCTAGACAGAGGCCCAGTGCGGGAAAATCGCATTCGCCCACAATGAAGCTTTACGAATGCATCTGCGGAGATAACCGGCCAACATTCTTAATCGCGCCCTTCAGGCTTCAGGTAAGAAGTATATTTTCTTTCAGTTGGATTTTTCATCGGGAGGCGGGGCTCCGCTGCTGGCGATGATACCCCGGCGGCGCCGAATACGCCAGCATCTTCCGCACCGTCTTCCGCGCCAGACCGAACTCCCGTGCTACCGTCCGCTGGCTCTTGCCCTCGATAAGGGCTGCCCGCCGCACCCGCGCATACAGTTCCACCGCGTACATCCCTCCGGCGTTCCACGGCTACGGCTGCCCACTCAACGGTTCTGAACGCGGCTCGTACCTTGTTCGTTACCCCTTGGGGATGTCCGCTGTCCGTGAAACCAGAATCCGGCGGTGGTCTACTTTTACACCGCCACGTCACGCCGCTGCCGCGGCGCCATGTGGTCTATTTTTGCTCCGGCGCTCACAGGCCGACCGATTCCAGAACCACGTGATACCTTTCTTCAGCAAGAATCTTTGCTTCCAGGCGGGTTGCCAGCAGGTGCTCTTCGCTGCGAATTGGCGGAAGTAGATGGAATCGGACTTGAATGGGCCATGGGACGATTCTCGCTGGGATGACCAAAGCATTCTGGATGGCAGGACAGCGCTATCATGGAAGGGATAACAGGCAATGAAGCAATCAAAGCTAATGCTGCTGGTGATGACAGCGTGTTATTTTGCCTCTGCCGCGCGAGCCGAGTCGACGAATTCCTGCGCAGATCTTGCGAACCTCAAGATCGACGGTGTTGAAATTACAAAGGCCGCGCCTGTTCCCGCCGGAACCACCGTCCCGCCTCCCTATCCAGGAGCGGCCAGCACCGGGCCGTTGCCTGCTCATTGCCGCGTGGACGGCGTGATTCATCGCCGCAAAAGTGCTGACGGCGAGGAGTTCGGGATCGGGTTTGCCGTGGCTCTGCCCGAATCAAATACCTGGAACGGCGATTTCATGATGCAGGGCGGGGGCGGCGGCAACGGCGTCGTTGCCTATCCGATCGGCGCCTCGTATTCCGGCCAGAAGCCGGCCCTCGTGCAGGGATTCGCCGTGGCCAGCACGGACACGGGACACAAGGCCAAGAATGGCGCGTTCGACTTCTCGTTCATGCGCGATCAGCAGGCTTATCTGGATTTTGCTTACCAGGCCAATGCCGAAGTGGCTGGAGTGGCAAAACAGATCGTCGCGCATTACTACGCCAAGCCCGCGTCGTATTCCTATTTCGTCGGCTGCTCCACAGGCGGACGCGAGGGCATGATTCTCTCCCAGCGCTTTCCCACGGTATTCAACGGCATCGTATCCGGCGACCCAGCGATGCGCACGGGCCTGTCGAACCTCGCGATCGGCGAGTGGATTCCGGTGGCGTACAACCAGGCGGCGCCAAAGGATGAATCAGGCAGGCCGCAGATTGAGAAGTTTCTCACCGATGGCGATCGCAAGTTGTTCATGGAGACTCTCATGAAGACATGCGACGCTCGCGACGGCGTAGCGGACGGAATGATCTTCGACCCGCTCGGCTGCGATTTCGATCCCGCGGTTCTGGCCTGCAAACCGGGATCGAGCGAAGGATGCATCGCGCCGGAAAAGCTCTCGGCTATTAAGAAAGCGTTTGCGGGGCCCAAGAACGCATACGGAACCCAGGTGTATCCCGGCTTTCTGTACGATGCGGGCATCGCAACGACGGGCTTTGTGCCGGGACTGCTGGCGATGAGGCAGAGGGGAATCTTCGGCCCTTACACAACCGCGACCGACATAGACGTAGACAAGGAGGCGCTGCACGCGTCCGATCCGCTCGTCGAGCCGGCATCGACCAATCTCTCTACGTTCTCATCGAATGGCGGCAAAATGATCTTTTTTCACGGGAACAGCGATCCGTGGTTCTCGCCTCTCGATACACTCGGCTACTATCAGTCCTTGGCTGCGGCGAATGGCGGCGCTGACAAATTGGCCGAATGGAGCCGGATGTTCCTGGTGCCGGGAATGGCACACTGCGGCGGCGGCCCGGCACTCGACCATTTCGACATGTTGAGCGCGGTCGTGAAATGGGTCGAGAAGGGTACTGCGCCAGATTCGGTGATCGCGACGGGGCAAGCGTTCCCCGGCCGAAGCCGCCCGCTATGTGCCTATCCCAAACACGCCCAGTACACAGGGAGCGGAGACAGCGAAGATGCGCACAACTTTCGATGCCAGTAAGAGTGCGGCTCGCGCGAAGACATGCTTCAATCTCAGCAGCAAAACTCTTTGAAAAAGGTACAAGTCCATGTTCAGTTCAGTTCTGCGAGCGGTTTCATTCCCTGCCATTGGTTTTCTTGTGGCTTTATCTGCCTTATCTTCTGCGGCTCAATCGCAACAGACCTCTCCCCGCGTCATTCTCGTGGATTTCAAAGACACGAAAGGGCCGGTAAATCGCTTCTTCGATCTGTCTGTTGGGTCTGACTATCCGGGCACGCTGATTCGCGATGACAGCCAGGCGCAGCTCAAGCTCGCTGTGGATGAACTCGGCTTTCGCTACATCCGCTTTCACGCAATCTTTCATGACGTGTTGGGAACAGTGCGAATCGAAGGTGGCAAGACCGTCTACAACTGGTCAAAGATTGACCAGCTTTACGACGACTTGCTGGCCCGCCACATCCGGCCGTTTGTCGAGCTTGGTTTCACGCCGAAGGCGCTTGCGACCTCAGAGAACAGCATCTTCTATTGGCATGGCAACACATCGCACCCGAAACCGGAAGCATGGCACGACCTTGTGGACGCTTTCATCCGCCACATTGAAGCGCGCTATGGGAGAGACGAAGTGCGGACGTGGTTTTTCGAAGTGTGGAACGAGCCGAACCTCTCCGGCTTCTGGGAAAACGGCGATCGGAAAGCCTACTTCGAGCTCTTCGATCTGACTTCGAATACCATCAAGTCCATTGATCCTGCGTTGCGGGTGGGAGGACCGAGCACTGCCGGGGCGGCATGGGTCCCCGAGTTTCTCGAGCACGTGAAGCAGAGCGGCGCAGCTGTCGACTTCGTGACTACGCACACGTACGGCGTTCAAGGCGGATTCCTCGATGAAAACGGGAAGTCCGATACAAAGCTCGATCCGTCACCCGATGCAATCATCGGAGACGTGCGGCGGGTTCGCACGCAGATCTCGGCTTCGCCGTTTCCAGGTCTTCCGCTGTACTTCAGCGAGTGGAGCACCAGTTATACGCCACGCGACTCTGTGCATGATTCCTACATCAGCGCGCCGTACATTCTGACCAAGCTCAAAGCCAGCGAAGGATTGGCGCAGGGTATGAGCTATTGGACCTACACCGATTTGTTCGAAGAACCCGGACCTCCGACGGCGCCGTTTCAAGGCGGATTCGGCCTGCTCAATCCACAAGGAATTCGCAAGCCGGCGTATTTCGCTTATAAGTACCTTCATGCGCTGCAGGGCGACAGTCTCAGGACAACCGATCCGCAGGCGATGCTGGCATCTCACGGTGGGAACCTTGCGGCCGTCATTTGGGATTTCGAGCAGCCGAACCAGAAGGTGAGCAACCGATCCTTTTACACAAAGCTCATTCCCAATGAAGCTGCGGCGCCCGTTGAGTTGCATGTAACTCATCTTGTGCCGAATGAAGCTTATCGCTTGGAAGTTCATCGCACCGGGTATCGCGCGAACGATGCTTACTCCGCATACATTGAGATGGGTTCTCCCAAAGAGCTGAGCGCGGATCAGGTCGCACATCTGAACGAATTGACCCGCGATCTGCCGGAGACCGACAAAACCGTGCGGGGTGGTCCTGACGGCACGATTCAGTTTTCTGTGCCGATGAAGAGTAACGACATCGTGCTCATCACGCTGGAAAGCGCTCGGGCGAATTAATTGAGGAATGGTTCCGCCGGGACGATCAAGCGATGTGAGAAATAGGATCTGTTGTCATGGAAACCGCCTGCGAGCTCTTCCCAGAGTCTGCTGGGTCAAAAGGGGGCATTCGTATGAATCGACTTGCAAAGCTGTTTCTCGTTTTTCTCCTTTCCACAATTGCTCTTTCAATTGGGGCATGCGGCAGCGGAAGCCAGGGAGGCGGGGGGGCGAGTCAGAATCCTACCACGCCCACAGTGACCGTCACACCTGCATCGGCCAGTATCACCACGGCGCAGAGCCTCAGCGTTACCATTGCGGTCACCGGATCGAGTGGCACGCCCACTGGCTCGGTGGTTCTCTCCGGCGGAGCCTATACTTCATCCGCCACTACGCTGAGTTCAGGCTCGGCGTCCATTACGATTCCGGCTGGATCGCTGGCCATGGGCTCTGACACACTGACCGCCCAGTACACTCCAGACAGCGCCAGCTCCGCGGCATACAACAGTGCTTCCGGAACCGGCTCGGTCACTGTCACCTCGGGCACCGCCGCAGCCGTCGCGGTCAACATCGACGTTCTGGCCAATCGGCACCAGATCAGCCCATTTGTTTATGGCGGCAATCTTGACGATACCTCGAGCGTCTCCGACTCGGGCACGTCCCTGGCCCGCTGGGGCGGAAACGCCTCGTCAACCTACAACTGGCAACTGCACACGTACAACGCAGACGCGGACTACTACTTCGAAGACTTCAATACCGGCGGAAACGGAGCGGAGAGCGATTCCGTGCAATTTATTACGGATGTCCAGAATGCCGGAAGCCACCCGCTGACCACCATGGCGACGTTGGGATGGGTGGCCAAAGCCGCCGAGAATGGAAGCAACGGCAACTGGAGCTTCTCCGTCGCAACTTATGGCGCGCAGTGCGCTGTCGATCAATACAACCATGATGCCGGCGACGGCCTTGAACCGGACTGCTCGACGCCTGTGACCACATCCCCAGTCACCACAGCCTACTATCCGCTCCTCGACAGCTCCAGTCAGCCTTGCCCGTCAGGAAATTGCGTTTATCGCGAGCCGTGGGCGCAGGCGCTTGCCACAGCCTTCGGCAGCGGCACCTGCGCGGTGCCCTACACAGCGATTACGTCCTGCCATTTCTACGATATGGACAACGAAGTCGATATCTGGGGGGGTACGCATCGGGATGTTCACCCTGCCCCCTCGGGCTACGATGAGCTCGCCAACATGTTTGAGAGTGAGGCGGGGAGCCTAAAGACATGGGATCCGGCGGCCGTGCGCTTCGGTCCGGTGACATGCTGCTGGTGGTACTACTGGAACGGCGCCAATAGCGCCGACAAGGGCGATCACGGTGGAGTGGACTATCTGCCGTGGTGGCTGAACCAGGTCAATTGGATGGACACCATCAACGGCGCACGGACGCTGGACGTTTTCGACATCCACGCCTATGCCGACGCCAATACGACGGGGCTTACCACTGCGCAATTGCAGGCGCTTTCCGCGTCCGTCTACCGCGATTACTGGGATCCGACCTATGTGAGCACTTCGGGAACCGTCAACCAGATCTACGCCACCAGCATTGAGCCCAACAGAACCATCCCCTTCCGCATTCCGCGCATGAAGGCGCTGGTGAATGCGATCTATCCTGGAACACCGCTTTCGTTCACGGAGTGGAGCGCAGCTTTCTATCAGGAATCGGACTTCTCGACGGCGCTGGGAGATGCAGAAGCCTATGGCATCTTCGGCAGCGAGGGTCTTTCGTTTGCAACGCGCTGGGGAGCACCGACGCAAGGCAACCCGAACTACCAGGCGCTGAAGCTGTACACCAACTACGACGGCGCGCATCACGGATTTGGGACGGTTTCGGTCTCCGATCTAAACAACGGCAATCCGAATCTGTTTTCGAGCTATGCCGCGCTTAACTCGACCGGTACGGAGATGACGATCATGGTTTTGAACGAGGAGCCCGCCAACACGGCGCAGGCCACGTTCAATCTGAACGGGTTCAGCCCAAGCACCTATATTGCGTACACGGTGTCGTCGACGGCCTCGGCATCCATCGTGGCTTCCAGTTCCGCGGCCTGGAGCGCGACGCAGAACTTTGCGCCCTACAGCGTTACTCTGCTGGTGCTCACCGGAACGGAGTCCACCAAACCCGCGTCGGAGTGGTACCTGAACCCGGACGACATCATGGTTCCCGCCTCGGGTTCCGCAACCCTTCATCCGGCGATCTTCAGCGGGAGCGCCAATGTAACGCTCACCTCGGCGGTCTTTGACGCATACGAGGGAGCCGCGGCCTGCAGCGGCTCGCCGGCGCTCAGCAACGCCACCATCGCCACGACACAGCCCGGAACCATCACCGTAAACGCGGGAAGCACTCCCGGCTTTTGCCACTTTACCGTTACGGGCAGCGACGGCACGGCAACCCAGACCCAGGGCGGATGGATCGTTGTCGGCAACCCACCCGCCACGCTTACCCAGTCGGGCAATAATCAGTCGGGCAGCGCTGGAACGGCCCTTGCGCAACCCCTGACCGTCACGTTGGCTCCTGGCCAGTCAGGAGGCTCGGCCACCGGCGCGGGCATTCTGTTCAGCACGTCGGCCGGTACGCTCTCCAACGGCACAACCAGCGGAACCAGCGTGATAGCCCTGACCAACTCATCGGGCACCGCCTCGGTGACTCTGACGCTGCCGTCATCCAAAGGAACAGTGACTGTTACCGCGCAGGATCAGTTCGCACTCGGTGGAGCTTCGGTCACCTTTACCGAAACTGCCAACTGATCCCACAGCAGCCGATTTGTCCCTCCATGGTGCTCATCGCGCCATGGAGGTGTGGCTCGGGTCGAGGTGGTCCTGAAGAAACATAAAACGCCTTGTAGCTTTCTCCTGCAAGAAGGGCTTCATGAGAAAAAAGATTTGGTTGTCGCGTCATTGGCAATGCCCGAGTGCCTCAGGAAAGCAGCTTGCGTTTTCTCTGGCTGTCGGATTGGCTCTCAGCGCGTTTTCTGCCGCTCAGGATATTCCCGTCCATCGAAATTGGCCGGGGCCGGGGCAGCTCTTTGTGGGCGCATGTTACCAGCCCATCGATCGTACCCCGGAGCAGATCGATCGCGATATTGCGATCATGAAGCACGTGGGATTCAACGTCGTTCGCATGGGAGATCTTTCGTGGGACTCGTTTGAGCCCACGCAAGGCAAGTTCGACTTCGCGTGGTTCGACACGGTGATGGACAAGATGCAGGCCAATGGTATCCAGGTGATCCTGGATATACCCGGCCTGCCGGCGCCCGTCTGGCTGCATCGCGCGCATCCTGGCATCGATATAGTCAACCAGAACGGTGCGCGTCTTCCCGTGGCGTTGGTGGCACCTGAAGCGGCGGCTATGGTCACTGTGTAGGTTGACGTTGCGCGCAAGATCGTTGTAGTGTCGAACAACTTGAGCAGAATTATTGCTCGAAAGCGAGCTCCAGTCCTTTGCCGCCGTCCGGGACGGTCGCCTGCCAGGCGTTGATTGCGCTGTTCCATGTGATCTTCACATTCTTGCCCGCGAGTTTGGCGTGTGCATCCGGGACTTTCCATCCGTAGACCTCGATTGTTATCTGCGACCACCACGCTTCATAACTTCCCTGGTGCGGTCCAACATGGATATGCAGTGCACCGTGGTCCACGGAGCAGGTGCTGTCGATTCGCAGGAACATTCCCTGTTTGAAATCGTACGAAGTACCATCATCCTGATAGAGCGTCCCTTTGCAGTCTTCACCCACGTATACGCGCAGAGTTAGCGGACCGGCGTGAGTGTCCATGGTGCTTTGAGTTAGCGGCGCAATCGGTATAATCGAGCCGCCTCTTACGAACACAGGCAGCACAGCGACGCTCGGCTGAACAATAAGTGGCTTGAGCAAAGTTTCGCGCGCCTGTGCCTGAGCACCCTTCTTCTGCTCCGCATCGCGGCTCTCCACGGCAACCGAGCGATCGATTCGTTCTCCCGTCCAATAGTCGTACCAAACGCCCGGCGGCAGTTGAACTTCGTACTTATCTAACTCATCCGGGTAGGGAGCAGGGGCAACCAGAAGGTCAGGGCCAAAGAGAAACTCCGCAGGCGCATCCAGATCGATGGGATGACGGTCCTCGGCCGCATCGGGAAACTCGAGGAAGAGAGGCCGCACAATGGGCAGGCCCGTTCGCGACATCTCTTCTGCCGTGCTATAGAGATAGGGCATCAGCTTGTAACGTTCCTCAATATAATGGCGGCGAATCGCCTCTTGTTCCGGCCCATCGACCCATGGCTCCTGATCGTTGGTTCCCGCCGCGGTGTGATCGCGATCGATGGGCTGAAAGGCGCCAACCTCGAGCCATTTGGTGAGCAGATCGGGCTGCGGCGACCCGGCGAATCCTCCCACATCGGCTCCGCTCAGCGCAAAGCCGCTCAGGCCCAAATTCTCCAGCATTGGAGTGGTCAGGCGCAGATGATTCCACGTTGAGCTATTGTCTCCGGTCCAAGTAGCTGCGTAGCGCTGCCCGCCGGCATAGCTGGCACGCGTCAGCACAAAAGGACGTACATTGGGCTCAATGCTTCTTAAACCATCATAAGTAGCACGCGAGTTTTCCATCCCATAAACATTGTGGATTTCAAGATGCGTTGCCGCGCGCTTCCTGAAGCCCGGCTCATCGATGCGGTGCTGGATATCGTCCGGCATCGTCTTTGTCGGCACCCCAAAGATCGCTGGCTCGTTCATGTCGTTCCAGAAACCTGCAATGCCATCTGCAACAAAATCCTTGTAGAGGGTGCCCCACCAAGCGCGCGTCTGCTGCTGTGTAAAATCTGGAAAGACGGAATCGCCGGGCCACACCTTCGCCACATAGATTGAGCCGCCTGGATTCTTCACAAAATGGTCGCCGGCGATACCCGAGTCGTAGGGAGCGTATCCCGCGTCCGGCAGCTTTGCAATGTGAAGATCCGTAATCGCAACGACGTGAAAATGCTGGCTCTTCAAGTCGGCGATCATCTGCTTGAATGCCGGAAATCGATCCGCATTTACCGTGAACGGTCTATTGTCCTGCTGATAGTCGATGTCAAGATAGATTGCATCCGCCGGTATTTTGTCGGCGCGGAGGCGATCGGCTATCTGACGTACCCGCGCTTCAGGATAGTAACTGTAGCGCGATTGCTGATAGCCAAGTGACCAGAGCGGCGGCAGCGGCGTCGGACCAGTCAACCATGCATAGTCTTCGACCACCTGCCTGGGGCCCGGTCCATAGACGAGGTAGTAGTCAACCGGGCCGTTGGGAGCACCGAAGGAATAAGCATCGGCAGATTCCTTTCCGAAGTCGAAAAATGCCCGCCAGGTGTTGTCAAACAACACGCCAAGCACGCGACCCTGGTTCCATGAAAGAAAGAAGGGAATGCTTTTGTAGATTGGATCGGTCGACTCCTGCCAGCCGAACGAATCCGTATTCCAATCCGTAAATGCCTGGTTGCGTCTGTCGAGCGGGCCAACCTTATCGCCTAGTCCGAAGAAGTGTTCCTCCGGCGCCATCGACTTATAAATTCTGAAAGCCGTGCCGTGATACTCAATTGGCCGCTCGTCCTGCTGCAGCACGTGGCCCGAGAGATCGCTCACGGTCAACCGCATGCTGCTGTCGAAGCTCACGCGTAGCGCCTTCGTACTGAAGCCTGCGCTCTCCGCCGTAACTGGAACGCTTGCCCCGCGCGCCTCCTTCAGTACTGCCCACGACGCGTCTTCGGGAAGTTCTCCGTTCTCACTTGCACGCACGCGCAGCACATCGTCTCGCAGTGCCGTTACCCAGAGTGCGACTCCATTGCCGGATATCTCGATGCCATTGGGCAAGGGTTGCGTCTGGATGGCTGAATTGGTCACGGCCAGGCTTTGCGAATCTGCCCATGGAGCGAACAAACAAGCGGCGGTAAAAAGAAGAATTAGTGCGGCACAATTGTTCTTGGAAATGGTAATCACCTGACTGCCTCTCGGTCGTTCATCCGCTGCGGAGGTAGCTTGCGGTGAGGCCTTACCGCACCTCATACACCGCCATCGATTCAGCCCGCTCTTCCATGTGCAGTTTACCGTCGCTTACCGACGGAGCAAGTCCCGCGGCGGGCTGCATAGCGAGAAACGTGGCACACCCCGCCAGCGCCGTTTGATCCATTGGCAGTTGAACAACCCTGCTCCGCTGCGCCTTGTTGACTACGATCAAAAATCTTTCTTTCGAGTGATCTGCAGCGCAACCTGTGCCGTCCTGCGAGCGGACAAACGCAAACACATCCTGATCGGCAAAAAGATTCTGTTCCATACCGGTTTGCAGCACAGGATGCGCTGCGCGGAGCGCCAACAGGCCGGAGGTCCAGCCAAATAGCTCGTCTTCTTTAGCGGTGCGACCGGCCTTGGTGAAGGCGTTGTGCGGGTTGCCGGCAAAGCCGCCGGGAAAGTCGTGACGATTGTCGGGGTCCTTTTCGCCCGTCATTCCGATCTCGTCTCCGGAGTAGATCTGCGGCATGCCGCGCAGCGTGAGGACAAGTCCCTGCGCCAGCTTGAGCGTGGGGACCGAACCATTCGCTTCCGTGAGAAAACGCGTGGTGTCGTGGTTGCCAATGAACGTAACCAACTGCTCAGGATGCGGGTAGAGCGAGTCCTGGCGAAGAACCTTAGCTAGCTCCGACATTGGTTGTCCATGCGCCAGGATATCGCGCAATGTGAAATAGACTGGAAAGTCGAACGGCGTGTCGAGACCTGTATCGATGCCCTCGTGCGCCGCTCCTCCGGCGAAAAACGAGGTGACCTCCGGATCGCGATGGAAGATCTCGCCCACTGTAGTCAGATGAGGGTAGACACTGTGAAGCGTGGCGTGAAAATCGTGCCAGAAGGCGCGGCCCACATATGGAAACGTATCCAGGCGAATGCCGTCGAGGTTTGCTGTCTCCACCCACCACATTGCGTTCTGAATCAGATAGCGCGAGACCAGAGGATTTTCCTGGTTCAGGTCGGGCATGGCATCGGTAAACCAGCCGTTGGTGATATCGCGCCACGCCTGTACGGGAGCATGAGGATCAACCAGCTCGTAGAAATCATGGGTAGCCGCGCGATGAATCTCGAGCGTGCCGTGAAACCAATCAGGCGCGGGCGGATCGAGCACCCACGGATGCTGCACGCCAAGATGATTGGGCACCAGGTCGATCACCAACTTCATATCCCTTGCGTGCAGCGCATCGGAAAGATGGCGATAGTCATCCAGCGTGCCGAAGTGCGAATCCACCGCATAAAGATCGGTGGCTGCGTAGCCGTGGTAAGACTCAGGCATACCGCCATTGGAAGCAACCGGCGTTGTCCAAAGCGCCGTAACGCCGAGCTGTTGCAGGTAATCCAGATGCTGTTCGATCCCGGAGAAGTTGCCGCCATGCCAGCCGCGGGCGGCGGTGCGATCGTCGCCGGGTGGATCGCTCGCTTGATTGCCGTCGGCGAAGCGATCGGTCATGATCAGGTAAAGCACATCGGCTGAAGAAAATCCGCGATGCGCGCGTGGATCGCGAGATCGCTCTGCCAGAGCAAACGGCTTCTGCGCCTGCCCTTGATTGTTGACGGCAGTAATTTGCAGCGTTTGCGCAGTTGCGGAGCCGGCTTCAATCCATAGAAAGGCCCAGTGTCCATTGGCTGAAGTCTGTGTCCGGACCAGCTTCACGCCTTCGCCTTGCACGGCGAACCGCGCTTTCTGGAGGCCCTCGCCATGAACGAGCAGCATGGGATCGGGCAGGCCGATAAACCAGCCGGGCGGATCGATCTTCTCGATCTGGGGCTTTTCGCCTGGTGATTCTTCAATTTGTGAGATGGGTTGATGCGTAGCCTGTGCCGAGTGCGTTGAAGAGGCACAGCACAAGGAACCAGCCAACAGCAAAGATGGCCACAATCGCATGAAATTCTCCGAAGAACGCGCGTCAAAGCAGAGAAGAAAAGAATCCCTCGCCCACCGGCCCTATGCCATCAAGGCGCTTGCATCGAAAAGCCGCGTCAGGAAAGCAAGACACAAGCGGATCGTGGCAGAAAACATCCGCGGCAGCCATGAGACTGCGGAGATGGATCAGGCAGACGGTTCACAATCGAAGGCTGCTCTAGAACTCGAGTTGTCTCCCAAACTCACGCGCACTTCAGTGAACACGCGCATACTCTCGATGGCACGAAGCGGCTTATGGGAGTGCTCCACGGCGGCGGAAAGCCGCCATGGAGCAAGTTGAAGGTGCGTTAGAAAGTCAAACGGAGCGAGAGTTGCAGTTGCCGTTCCGAGTTGGCACGGACGCTGCTGATCTGCCCGAAGGCGCCGTCGTCCAGACCCATGTCGGGGTTGGTGAAGGCCGGCGTATTGGACAGGTTGAATGCATCCGCGGTGAAATGCATGGCAACGCCTTCCTTAATGGGGAAGTCCTTGCCAATCGATGCATCCAGATCCCGGAAGGCGGGTCCCACCATAAAGTTGCGGCCCAACGTTCCCGGCGCGATAAAGGTGCTGTTCTGCCCGTTCGGGGTGATGACCGCGGGGTGGCTGAAGGCCGTGGTGTCGAACCATTCAGTCAAGTGCTTGGGATAGCTGACCTTGCCGGTAAGGTTGGCGCGGTTGGTCATACCGCCGCCGACAAGGGAGGTGCTGCCATTCGCCGCTTTGTAGAGGTAATTGCCGGTTGTGACCGTGATGGGCGTGCCTGACTCCAGGCTGGTGATGACATTCACATGCCATCCGCCAAGCGCTTCGTTGACGGCCCAGGGAGCATTCGTCAGGAACCTTTTGCCCTTGCCGAAAGGGAGCTCGCCCAGCGCGCTCAAAGTGAAGACCTGGCGCTGATCCTGGTCCGAGCTGCCGTAATTGGCATTCATGTCCGGGCCGGCCGAGGTGATGAAGATGCCCGCTCCATTGGTTCCAGTGCCGAAGGCGCCACTGGAATTATCCAGCGAATGCGACCAGGTATAGGCCGCAGTGAACTGGAGTCCGCTGTGCATTCTGCTGTTCACAAATACCTGCAGCGCGTTGTAGTTGGATGCGCCGTTGTTGAGGCCGCGATCGATGGAGCCGAAATTGACCCCGTTGGCGTCCTTGTACAGGACGGTGTTGGGAGCGGTGTCGAGTTCCTGGCTGTTGATGTTGAACCAAGTGGACAGATGCTGGGATGAGGTCCCGACGTAGGCCAGGTTGACCGAGGTCTGGCGTGTCAACTGGCGCTGCACCTGGAGATTCCATTGCTGGATCATGGAGGTCGGCATGCTGGTATCGACAGAGATCAGACTTGCGTTAACGGGATCGGCGCGATTGATCGTGGAGCCGAAGACCGGCAACGGAAGCGCCCCTTGTGTAGACGGAAGGGCCTCGTTGCAGGAACCCGGAAGGGTGTTTCCGTTTTTGTCGACAGTGGTGCAGGCAGGCGCTGCACCGGTGAAGTCCAGCCGCCAGCCGCCTTGCGCAGGCGAAGCGCTATAGCTCGCTGAGCCGTTGAAATCCGGATTATTCGACAGTTGGTTTCCCACGCCGCCGCGGTCCAGGAAGTAGTAGATGCCGTAGCCGCCGCGGACCGAGGTCTTGCCGTCGCCGAACAGATCGTAGGCGAAGCCGAAGCGCGGAGCAAAGTTGTTCCTGTTGGTAGCGACGATGTTGGCTGAGAGCCCGTTGGTCCCGGCTTGCTGCAAGGTCAGCGTCGACAGATTGAAGTTCGACTGGTAGTTGTGCGTCTCCAGCGGGAAGGTATACAGGTCATAGCGCAGGCCGAGATTCAGAGTCAGACGGCGGTTCACCTTCCAGTCGTCCTGGAAGTAGTAGCCCGTCTCCCAATTCTGGGTGACAAAGTAGCTGCTGGCCACGCCGATGCTGTAATTGGTCACAAAGGATGCCAGCATATCGGAGGTGGAGTTGCCGGTGAATGAGTTCTCGCTGAAGTCGAAGTTGCCCTTGGCGTTATTGCCCTGGAAGAAGGAGACCTGGCGCTTCTCGATGCTGGCGCCAAACTTGATCGTGTGGCGACCCTTGACCCAGGAAATCGCATCCACAAACTGATTGCTCGATTGAGGAACGGTGTAAGGCCCTCCGTCTCCGGTGTAGGTGCCCTCAGGCCAGCCGCCGTTGATGGCCGCGCCGCCGCCCAGCAGTGAGCTGCGGTTGGCGTTGAGGATGCCGAGATTGGCCGAAACCGGAATGTTGTCCAGGGGAGGAACGTATCCGAAAAAGTCATACAGATGACCGTAGCGGAATTCGTTCACCATATTCGAGCTGAATTGGTGGGTTTCGCCGACAGCCTCGCCGCGCGGATGGACGGGGTTGACGCCGGTACCGTAACCGGCGGGAAGATTCGGATACTGGCTTCCCTTGGTCAGAACATCCTGGCCGTAGCTGTAACGCACGAAGACGTTGTCCTTTGAGGTTGCCGCCCAGTCCATGCGCACGTCAAAGTCGTTGAAGTTCTGGGTTCCTGACGGGAATGAATCGTAATTCTCGCTCAACCCGATGTTGCCGCCTGTTCCGGTGGTGTTGTTGGGCAGCGGGAAGGCGTTCAGATAGGCCAATGCGGCCTTGTTCAGGCGACCTGCCGGGATCTTATTGCCAGGGAACGGCAAGCAGGTCGTGGGGTCGTAGATGGTGCCCGCCGGCCCTGCGGTGGTGGTGCAACCGGTGATCTGTTGGTTGGGTACGCTGGTGGACCAGCCGAAGTTGGGGGTCGTAAGCAGTTCGGAAAAATCGCCGGTGCGCATCAGAGCGGTGGCTACGGTGTTTTGTGCCTCTCCGTCCGGCGTCTTCAAGCGGAGACCCTGATAGCCGCCAAAGATGAAAAGCTTGTGGTGCAGGAACGGTATGGGACCGCCCGCCGAGCCGCCGAACTGCGCGCGGTGAAAGGAACTGGCCGGAGTCGTCGGACTGAAGTAATTCGGGCTGGCGTCGAAGATTCCGTCGCGGTCAAAGAAGAAGGCCGATCCGTGATATTTGGTGGTGCCCGATTTGATCGAGTTCTGCAGGATGGCGCCGCCCGCTCTGCCGAATTCGGCCGGGGCAACCGAGTTGGTCACGCGGAACTCCTGCATGTCGTCCACAGGCGTGATGAGAACCGTGCTGTTGACCAGCGATTCATTGTTATCCAGGCCGTCCAGCTCAAAGTTGTTCGACTGCTGGCGCAGTCCGTTGGCCGAAATTGCCGTGCCGCCTGTCTCCATGTCTCGCCAGGTCTCGGCATTGCCGCTGGCGCCCGATGCATCGCTGCCGAAGGCGCCGCGCGTGATGCCTGGCACCAGCATAGCGAGCTGCGTGTAGTTGCGCCCATTGAGCGGAAGCTCGGCTATTTGCTCTGCCTCGACCACGTTGCCGGTCGAAGAGGTCGTCGTGTCCACGATCGGCGCGGCGTCCGTGACGACAACAGTTGAGGTTGCCCCACCCGGCTTCAACCCGAATTTGAGCGTCTGCACCTGCGAGACATCCAAGGTCAGATTCTGTGCTGTGGTTTGAAATCCCTTGGCGGTGACCGTGGCCTGGTAGTTGCCGCGAATCAGCGCTTCAAAATGGAAGTTGCCGGTGGCATCGCTTACGGCTGTCTGCGTCAGGCCGGTGTCCAGGCTGAGCAGTTGGATAGAAGCGGCAGGAATCGCCGCACCGGTTTGATCCTGAACTGTACCTCGAATGCTCGCCAGATCGGTCTGGGCGAAGAGACTGGGCACCATCAGGAACGGCAGCAGAACCGCAACTGCCAAGAACAGCTTGCCAAAACAGCGCTCTCCGTTAGATAGTAGGGTGCTTCTTTTGTACATCACAAAGTCCTCCAAAGTGCGGTTAACGTTTCCGGTCCGGGGCTTCGGCAGGTTCAACGCCTCACCTCTGTAACCAAACCCGACAACACACCTTCGACATAGCGACGGTCAATTCACACTACGCCAATTTGGCGTCATTTCATGATCTCCTGGTAAATCATTTGTTTATGAATCTTTGAGGGTGCACATCTCCTCAAGATGGGGCGATTTTTCAGCCCATCAACATGGGCGTGAGGGCAGTCTGATCCCTTTCCGGTATACTGCGGGGCAGGGTTCGCCGGGCATTCATGGCAACGGAACAGCAAAGCAACGGCGCCAAGCGGCTACAGTTCGGCATCTTTGAAGCCGATCTGCAGACCGGAGAACTGCGCCGTTCCGGTGTGCGCGTCCGGCTTCAGGGCCAGCCTTTCAAACTGCTTGCGGCCCTGCTTGAGCAGCCCGGCGAAGTCGTATCCCGCGAAGCCCTTCAGCAGCGGCTTTGGGATCCGGAAACGACCGTCGACTTCGATCACAGCCTGGGAATTGCAGTGAACAAGCTACGCGAGGCTCTGGGCGATCACGCTGAGAATCCGCGGTTTGTGGAAACACTGGCCAAGCGGGGTTACCGATTCATTGCGCCGGTCAAGACAGTTGAGCCGCAAACCTCGTCAACCCCAGGGGATGTCCTGGTAGCCGTCGCCTCCCTCTCTCCGCGAAAAGCTGGAATCGTCCTCCGGCATTGGATTGCGGCATCGTTGGCATGCGTTTGCGTTTTGCTGGTGCTTTCTCTGCTTCTTCGCCCGCCCGCCCGCAAGCCTTACCGCGTTGTGCAAGTCACCTATTCCGGGCAGGTGCTCACCAACAATCTGAACGATCTGGATGTGGAGAGCTTCTCCAGCTCAGTGAGCGACGGCACGCGGCTCTACTTCTCTCATATGGATAAGGGAAATCCGGTGCTGGCGGTGGCATTGGCCGCCAATGGCGAGATCAGTCACTTCAACCTGCCGTCAGAGATTGGATCTCCGTTGATTGGGTCGCTTTCGCCGGACGGGTCCAAGTTGATTATTCACAGTCATCTGCAGGCAGATCCGGAGCAGCCGCTGTGGATTGTTCCGACGCTGAACGGCGATGCCCGCCGCGTGCCCAACGTGCTGGCTCACGACGCAACCTGGATGCCCGACGGGCGTCGCCTGCTCATCGCCAACGGCAACGACCTGACGATTGTTGGAGCCGATGGCAGCGAACCGCACAAGTTGATCACCACGGCGGGACTGGCCTTTTGGCTGCGCTGGTCGCCGGATGGACGGCGTTTGCGGTTCACGCTCCGCGAAGCCAAGCGCCAAACCACCGAGTTGTGGGAAGTGGCGGCGGATGGCGGAAATCCACATCCTCTGCTGCCCGGCTGGAGCCAGCCAGCTTCAGAATGTTGTGGAAGCTGGACCTCCGATGGAATGGATTTTGTCTTCCAGTCCTGGCACAACGCGAACGGCCACAGCGAGATTTGGGCGTTGCGGGAGCGGCCCTGGTTCCTGAAGGATCGCGAGCCCAGGCAAATCACCAATGGCCCGCTCGACTATGAGGCGCCCAGCACATCGCCGGGGAGCCATCGCGTCTACTTTATCGGAGTCAACTCCCAGATCGAGTTGCTGCACGCGCTGCCAAGGTCTTCAGTTTTCACAGCTTTGGATCAGGATTTGAGCGCGGCGGACCTGGCCGAATACTCGCCTGACGGGCAATGGGTGGCATGGCTGAATGCTTCCGACGGTTCCCTCTGGCGAAGCCGGGTGGATGGCAGCGACCGCATCGAATTGACCACTCCGCCACTTCGGATTTTCAGCATGAAGTGGTCCCCGGACGATAAGCGCCTGGCGCTGATGGCGGAGGAACCAGGAAAGCCCTGGAAACTGTATTTGATGGACGCGGAGGGTGGAAAACTCACGCCCGCACTCAACGAAGACCGCAACGAGGCTGATCCTGACTGGTCGGCAGATGGCCAGTCGATCGTCTTTGGCCGACTGCCTGATCGC
This sequence comes from Acidobacteriaceae bacterium, assembly GCA_003138365.1. Taxonomy (GTDB): domain Bacteria; phylum Acidobacteriota; class Terriglobia; order Terriglobales; family Acidobacteriaceae; genus Telmatobacter. Next base: position 11,847 of record PLFY01000183.1, on the reverse strand, counting down.
ATGGACAACGGTCAGCCCAAAGCCATCTACCTGTTGAATCTAACAACCCATAAGGTGACGGAGATTCCCGGCTCGACCGGACTGTTCAGCCCACGTCTCTCTCCCGATGGCCGCTACATCGCCGCAATCCGCCTGGATCAGAAGGCTCTGCTCCTGTTTGACCGGGGGCAAGAGCGTTGGAGCACCCTCACCACCCATGGAGTTGGAGACCCAACCTGGTCCCACGACGGCCGGCTACTCTATTTCCAGGATTTTCTTGAGACGGGCAAGCCTATCTACCGCATTGCCGTTCCCTCGGGACAGCCGGAACAGGTGTGCACCATCGAAAACCTGCGCCCCATTGCCGCCACCGATTACCGTCTGATCGGCCTGGCGCCCGGCGATTTGCCCATGGTCAGCGCAAGAACATCCACCGTCAACCTCTACAGCGTCGACTTGAACGAGCAGTGAGCCAATTGCTTATCGGAAAGCCCGCCCCTGCACCTGTCCCGATCCTTCTTTCAATGTGAGCAGTTGGTTGGCTGCGACAGACTTCATGGTCTCGACCAGCCCCGACGGCCAATGGATCTCGACGTCCACTGTCGTTGCGGCGCCAAGCCCGAAGTGCAGCCGCGGATCGTTTGACGACAAAAAGCTGGACTGGCTCAATAACTCCTGAGCCTGCACCTTGCCCGAGTAACGCACAAGCACACGTGCGCCAATCGCGCTGCGGTTGCTCTTGGTGCCCTCGAGGCGGATCTTGATCCAATGGTTGCCGGGCGGAGCGTCGTTGCGGAGCAGCGTCGGCGGCTCATTCACATTCATGATGAGCACGTCGATGTCCCCATCGTTGTCGAAATCGCCAAAGGCGGCGCCACGGCTACAGTGACGCGCACTGATGCCGGCGCCGGCTTCCGGGCCCAGCTCAACAAATGTCCCGTCGCCCTGGTTGCGAAAGAGGATACGCGGGGTGCGTGCCGGAAAAGCCGGCAGGACGCGGTCAACCTCCGGGTAGACAGTGCCCGTGGAGAGCAGGATGTCAGGATAACCATCATTGTCAAAGTCGGCGAACCCCGCGCCAAAGCAGAGAAAGCGGGTTTCCCCGTTGAGACCGGCCCGGATGGTCACGTCGTCGAAATAGCCTTTGCCGTCGTTACGGTAGAGGCCGGTAGCTTGATTGTAGTAGTGAGTCTTGAGCAGGTCGGTATGGCCGTCGAGGTTGTAGTCTCCCGCGGCGGCGCCCATGCCGCCCATCTGACGGCCGTCGCCACTGAGAGCGACGCCGCGAAACAAAGCCTCTTCACGAAAGGTGCCGTCGCGGTTGTTCATCAGCAGCAGAGAGGGCGTTGAATCGCAGACCACGAAGATATCCGGCCAACCGTCCTCGTCCGCATCGATGGAGACGACTGTGAGTCCATAGGAACCGCGGAACCCTGAAACGCCGGACTCTCTGGAAACATCCGCAAAGGTGCCGTCGCCGTTGTTGCGGTAGAGGTAGTTTTGGGCCTTGGGTAGGCCCAAGGGGCCGCAAAGGGTGGGTACGCCCTGGAAGTTGCAGTTGGGCACGGCCAATGAGGGCTTGGGAGCAGTGGCCACATCGATTTCGAGGTAGTTTGACACAAAAAGATCGAGCAGGCCGTCGCGATTGTAATCGACAAAGGCGCAGCCGGTGCTGTAGCGGGTCGCGGGATAAAGCAGCCCGGCCTTGGCTGTCACGTTCGTAAAGGTTCCGTCGCCGTTGTTGCGATAGAGGCGATTCTGCCCATAGTAGGTGAGGAAGAGATCTTCAAAGCCGTCGTTGTTATAGTCGCCCACGCAGACGCCCTGAGCCCAGCCCGTGTCGAGCAGGCCGGCGATGGCTGTTACGTCGGAGAAGGTGCCGTCGCGGTTGTTCTTGTAAAGGCGGTTGCTGGCATTGGGCGGAGTGTCCTTGAGCCTTCGTCCGCAGAGGATGAAGATGTCCATCCAACCGTCATTGTCGTAGTCGATGAAGGCGCAGCCGCTGGCCATGGATTCGAAGATGTAGGTGAAGCTGTCGGGCTCGCCGTAGACCATCGTTGCGGTCAGGCCTGCGGCGTGGGCCACATCCGCAAAACGAGAGAACGGCGCCGCTGTCTTACCCGCCGCGCGCAGTCCGCCAGAGATGAGAACGGGAGCGAGAGCCGCGGGAATGGTATGCAACAGACGACGTCGCGTCCACTGGCCGGTCTTCTTGTTGCCCATCATAGCCAGCATCCTTCCGGAGGCATGACTTCGCTTGGATTAGTGCTGGCCCTGCGCGTCAGCGAGCTTCTGGCTGAGTTCGAGAGCGGCTTTATTATCTGGCTCAATCTTGAGTGCGTTGGCCACGGCATCCTGGGCTTCCTGGAATCGGGACTCCATACCGAGCGTCGCGGCCAAGGCGACCCATGCCTGAATGTAGTTTGGAGCAGCCTTTAACGCCAGCCTGAATTGCTGTTCAGCCGCGGCATTGTCGCCCTCGCGGGTTTCCAGATAGCCAAGCTGGTATTGTGCGGGGGCAAATTCCGGATCGGCCTCGATGGCCTGCTGCAACGCGGTTCGCTCGCCCGCGGTATCGCCCAGTTCGCCCAGAACGACGGCGAGCCGGTTGGCAAGCGCGGGGTTGCCAGGGAGCGCGGCGCTGGCTTCGCGAAACAGATCGGCAGCTTTGCGATTGTCTCCGGCCTTGACCGCCTCTTCAGCCTGCGTCGATTTCAGTATGGCCAGAGATTTGTCCGATTCTTCCTTTAATCTCTGCTGGTAGAGTTTGAGTTGTTCCTGCGCCTCTTCTGTTTCTCCCAGCGTGCGCAGAACCTTGGCCAGTTCGAAGCGGACTTCCGGTTCGTTTGCACCGAGCTCGATGGCCTTCTTGAACTGCTCCCTGGCTCCGGCAGCGTCCTGAAGCTGCTCAAGCACGACGCCAAGATTGAAGTGGGAGTTATAGAAGTTGGGGTTCAGAGCCACCGATTCCTCAAGGTGTTTGCGGGCCGCGGCAAAGTCTCCCGCCCCGCGCTCCAAGATGCCATTCAGATAAAGAAAATCAGGATCGTGTGGGGCGAGGGCCAGCAGTTTGCGGCCCAGTGGCGCCGCGACTTGGTTGTCCCCGTTGATGATCAGGGTCCGCAAATAGATGCGCTGTGCCTCGATGTCGCGGGGCTTCTGGCGTGCCTGTTTTTCGGCCAGTGCTTGCGCGGCCTCGCTATGCGCTACATGGATGTCGAGAGATACCAGCGCTCCTGTGAGGCCGTCGGAGTTCGGATAGGTCTTCAGTCCTTCGGTCAACACCTTTTGAGCTTCATCGAACATGTCCGCCATCCTGTAGGCAATGGCTAGATCGAGAGTCAGGTTCTCGTCGAGCGGCACGGAGCGAAGACGGCGGATGACCGTCCCGTAATCGCCGGCCGCGATAAGGCCCTTCGCCAGCCCGTCGAGCGCCTTCTTCGAGGCAGGGTCGATCTTGAGCGCGGACTGAAAGGCTTCCACGGCACAGTTTGCTTCCTTGTTTTCGAGGAACCAATTGCCCGACAGCTCATAGGCGTCCGAGGTGGGAGCGGAGTGAAGCCGAGCCTCCAACTCGCGCGGACCTGAGCACGTTTCCGCTGCGGCAGATAAGGATGCACCCAGACTGGCCGCACCCACGCACAACACAAGAACCAACCCGGTCCAGGTGCGCACCGGAACAACAGAAATACGGTAGATTGAACTCTCCGAACCAATCAGGCGCATGATTTCCAGATCCCGAGGATAATTGAGCAGCTGGGACCCATGCAACCAAGGGTCGCATGGTATCGCTACGTTGCCGATAAGCTGCATCCCTGGATCTAGTCCATCGGAAGTGAGAGTCCTCCGATAGCGATCCGCCGCGGAAAACTCGGCCAAAATGCTTTGGGAATCTCGATCTGCGGGATCCGGTTTGTGCCCGATTGACGGACATGTTTGCCGCTAGTACTACAGTTGTAGATCGGAAATTTCGGAGGGAGCAGGGGGGTTTCAACCCCCTGAAAGAGAGCCAAATAACGAGGCCTTTAGGCCCGGGCCCTTGTCACTTTTCCGGCACAGGCCGCAAGTTCAACTGTAGTACTAAACGCAATTTAGCATTGGCTTTCCGGATTGCTAGCTCGCCAGCCGCCTGGCAGTCTGAATGCGGATGGACACATGGACCAGGCTGAGCGCGGCGGGGGTGACGCCGGGGATGCGGCTGGCCTGGCCAATGGTGATCGGGCGAACACGCTCCAGCGTCTCAAGCATCTCGCGCGAAAGGCCGCTGATGGCGGCGTATTCAATCCACTCGGGAATGGCGACAGACTCGGCGGCCTTCAGCTTTTCGATCGACTTCTTTTGCTGTTCCAGGTAGCCGGCAAACTTGATCTCCGTCTCGACGGCGCGGGCCTCATTGCGCAGGATGGCCGGCAGGAGGGCAGTTCTCTTCTCTGCGGGTTGGCCGCGATCCAGGGCTAGCGCGGCGGAAAATTCCGCAAGCAAAGGCTCCTGCGCAAGGAATTCGCGCATCGCGCCCAGAACAGGCTCGATGGTCACCTCGGGGCGCTTGAGCAGTTGCGCCCAGGTGAGGCCGGCGGTGGCCGTGAGCGCGCCCAGGCCGGCGGCGGACAGACGGGCGGGATCCACTTTTTGTGAGGTCAAGAGGCGCTCAAGCACGGCCATTCTGGCTTGCTTTTGCTCGTACTCCGCCCAGGCCTCGTCGCCGATGAGACCGAGGCTGCGGCCATAGGGGGTCAATCGGCGGTCGGCGTTGTCGATGCGCAGGTGAAGGCGGAACTCGGCGCGCGAAGTAAACATGCGATAAGGCTCGTTGGTGCCTTTGGAGATAAGGTCGTCGATGAGGATGCCGGTGTAGCCTTCGGTCCGGTCCATGGTGAACGGCGGCAGCCCCTTGAGCCAGAGCGCGGCGTTGATGCCGGCCATGATGCCCTGGCAGGCTGCTTCTTCATATCCACTGGTCCCGTTGATCTGGCCGGCCAGGTAGAGCCCCTCCATCTGCTTGACCTTCAGGCATCGGTCCAGTTCGGTGGCGTCCACGCTGTCATATTCGATGGCGTAGCCGGGGCGCAGCATTTCAGCCTCTTCGAGGCCGGGAATGGAGCGCACAATCTGCCACTGCACTTCCATGGGCAGCGATGTGGACATGCCGTTGACATAGACCTCATGCGTGTTCAAGCCTTCGGGTTCCAGGAAGAACTGGTGCTGGGTCTTGTCAGGGAATTTGACGATCTTGTCTTCGATGGACGGGCAATAGCGGGGACCGATGCCCTCGATCTGGCCCGAATACATGGCGGAACGGCCCACATTTTCGCGGATGATGCGAAGGGTTTCCGGGGTGGTGAACGCGATGTGGCAGCTTACCTGCGGCTGGACGATTTTCTTTGTCCGGAAACTGAACGGAGTGGGGTCTGCGTCGCCGGGTTGCTCGTCGAACGCGTCCCAGCGGATCGTCCGGCCATCGAGACGAGGAGGCGTGCCGGTCTTGAGGCGGCAGGTTCTGAGGCCCAGCGCACGGAGGGCCTCGCCGAGGAGGACAGAGGCTGGCTCGCCGCTGCGGCCGGCGGGATAGCGCTCTTCGCCGCAATGGATGAGGCCATTCAAGAATGTGCCGGTGGTGATGATGGTTGCGCCGGCGAGCAGGCGGCGGCCATCGCGCAGTTTCAAACCCAAGACGCGGCGACGCGTGCGAACGGGGCGAGGCAACTCGCCGAGTTCCTCGTCTGTTCCCTGTTCCCTGTTCCCTGTTTCCTGCTCTATCACCAGGTCCACCACCTCAGCCTGCCGGATGTGGAGGCCGGGCTGGGATTCAAGCACCTCGCGCATCTTTACGCGGTAGAGCTGCTTGTCGCACTGGGCGCGCGGACTCCAGACGGCGGGACCGCGAGATGTGTTGAGGAGGCGAAACTGGATGCCAACGGCATCGGCCACTTCTCCCATGACGCCGCCGAGAGCGTCCACTTCGCGCACCAGATGGCCCTTGGCCACGCCGCCGATAGCAGGATTGCAGCTCATCTGGGCGATCAGGTCGAGGTTCATGGTGATGATCGCTGTCCTGAGGCCCATGCGCGCAGCCGCCATGGCCGCCTCGCACCCGGCGTGCCCGGCGCCGACCACCACCACATCGTATTGTTCGGTAAATGCCATTCAGCTTTATTCTACGGATTCTTGGGAGACGATGCAGGATGACCGCCTTGGTGCGGGACTACGCTTGTGGGATGATTGCGCTTGGGGAGCGCAAACGTCACGCAGCCTGCAATTCCAAAATGATCGCGGCGCCGCGGGGTTCCAGGTTGACGGCGGAGGCGCGGCCGTTGTGGTCGCGGAGGATGGTGGCGCAGAGGCTCAGGCCCAGGCCGGCTGTTTCTCCGTTCGGCTGTGCGGAAGCGTAGGGGTCGAAGGCGCGATCCGGCTGGAGGAAGCCGGGACCGGAGTGAGCCACCAGAATCTGCACCAGGTTTCCCTCGCTGGTTGCCTCCAGACGGATGGTCTTGGGGTCGGCGAAGGACGGGGCTGCGGCCGGGCCCTGAGCCGGATTCGGGCGATCGACCGCTTCAATGGCAAACTGTAGACAATGGAGCACGGCGTGGCGCAGATGCTGGGCGTGGCACAGGACCATGGGCAGCGAAGGGGCGATGCTGAGCCGGAAATCGATGGAGCGCTGCAGGAACTCGGGGCGGTGGAGTTCTTCCATATCGGCGAGCAGCTCGGACACAGAAACGGCGGTCAACTGGTCGCTTTGGTGGCGCGAGATGCGGGAGAGGCTCTCCAGCGTGGTTTTCATGCGGCGCGCTTCGGTGAGGATTGCCCCGACGGCTTTCCGGTCAGGCGTTTCGAGCGATGTTCCCTCATCGAGCAGCGAGGCGTAGCCCAGGACCACGGTGAGGGGATTGTTCAACTGTTCAGCGACGTTGGCGGCCAACTGGCCCAGGCCGGCGAACTTCTCCGAGTCGATGAGCTTTTCAAACATCATGGTCTGGCTGCGCGTGGCTTGCAATCGAGTGGTGAGCATCTCGACGGGCAGCAAATCGTCGGCGTGGAGCTGGTTTTGAAAAGGGCCATGGAGGCTGCCCCGCGGATTGCGTATTCCGGCAAGCAGCAGAGCGCCCTCAGTGCCCGAGCGGCCAGCCATGGGCACGGCGAGGGCGGCGGTGAAGCGCAGGCGCTTGAGGTCGTCGCCGGGGATGAGCCAGGGAGTGAGGTCGAGGTTGACGGTCAGTGCATGCGCGGCGACGGATGGCGCCGATCCTGGCTCGAGGAACCCCGCGGCGGGAATCCGCGCGGCAAGGCTGTCAAGGGCCTTGGCGGTGGCGGCGTCCAGCCCGGCAGCCCCGGCCAGGCGATACTGGCCCCCGCTTTGCAGCAGCAAGGCGGCCTGGGCAAACCGGCTGTTCTGCACCACGGTTTGGCAGATTTCTTCACCTTGGCGGTCAAAGTCCTCGACCCGGCGCCGCGAGAGGATCAGGTCGGTATAGGCCTCGAACTCGCGGCGGGCCCTGCGCTCGCGCTGCTGGGCGGCCTGGTTAAGGGCCAGTTGGTCCTCGAGGGCCAGCAGAATCATACCCACCGCCGCGACGACTTTGGAAAGGATGATAAAACGGGACACGTTGGCGTCGAGTATGGGATGGATATCGGCCCCAGGAAAGATCCCCACGATGGTTAGCGACCAACCCACGAAGCCCAGCACGCTCAGGACTACGCCCGGCGAGATGCGCCGGAAGACAAAAATGAGCAGCAAGGCGGTCATCAAGTGAATGGCGCACTCAACATAGATCAAGGACCATGCGCCTCCCGAGGCCATGCAGATCCAAAGGCCGAGAGAGCCCAACACAACGCAACTGAGAATTCCCAGCCAGAGGGGCATGCTTCCCTTTGCAGCGCCCCAAAAGCAGCCGGCAACGAGGGAGATGGCTAGCAGGGCAGGAAAGATTAGAAACAGCGATCCAATCGGCTGTATGTCGTGAAAAACACCATTGAAGAGAATCGAATAGATCACCAGGGGAATCGTGAAGGGAACGACGTAAAGGACATTGAACCGGCCGATGCGAAAGCGCTGCGGTGAAAGGGAGGCAAGAAAGAAGGCAGAGCTGATCAGGATCGACGTCTGGCCGGCTGCCGCGACCCAGGGATGCAAGCCGTTTGAGAGATTCCAGGACCCCAGATTGTAGAGCTGGAGCATTCGGATAATGGCGAAAAGAAAGCCCAGGAACCAGAGCAGAGTGCGGGCGTCCCGAAAGCGCAAGTATAGATAGCCGAAGGCGGGCAGCAGGAGCACAGTCAGCATCAGCGCAGGAACCTGGTAGTAATCGGGCATGGGAGTCGAGAATCTCCTTCCGTGCTCTTCCGCGAAAGACGTGGCCGCCTTGACGGTAGCAGGCCCACACCCCTGGAAAGCTCTTCAGGAACGGCAGGCCGGTTGCGAGACCGCACCGGGCTCAGGCAGAATCCTGTGATCCCTGTCGAATCCAGGCAAAGCCGCAGCGGGTACCGCTACAGCGGCTCGCGCAATCGCCGGGTGTCACGCTCTTTGATTCTGGAATTATCCAGGCTGCCTGTACATGCGTCTAATGTTGTAGATTGGCGAGAGATCAGAGGGACCGGTGTGCGATCCGGAAGCGGGTTCGAGAGTTACGGGAGGAGAAAACAGGGTGCGAAATCGATGGTTGATGGCGTTGCTGCTAACGGGGTACGCTCTGGCCGGATGCGCTCTGGCGGCCGCGGCACAGGAGAAGGATACCTTTACGCCGATGGCGCTCGATTCGGGATTCGGACGCATGGACATCTCCGCGCCGGCCGTGGCTCCGGAGGAGATCATCAAGCAGTTTGCCGCCAAGGAGAGCGAGTTTCAACGGGCGCTGAACCACTATACCTATCGCCGCATCGCCCGCGTCCAGACCGTAGACGACGACAACAAGGTGGATGGCGAGTACTACGAAGTGGACGACGTGATCTTCGACCCAACAGGCAATCGCACGGAAAAGGTGGTCTACGCGCCGGAAAACACGTTGCAGCGGGTCATGATGTCGCCATCCGATCTTCAGGACATCCAGCACGGATACCCGTTTGTTCTAACCGCCGAGGATATCGTCCAGTACGACGTGAAGTACGTGGGGCGGCAAAAGGTGGACGAGGTGGACTGCTACGTTTTCGACGTAAGCCCCAAAGTCATCGAGAAGAAAAAGCGGTACCTGCTGGGCCGTATCTGGGTGGACGCGACCGACTTGCAAATTGTGGTGACCAACGGGAGGATGGTTCCCGACGACACGCGTAAAGGCAGCGAAGACCTGCATCCGCCGTTCATGACTTGGCGGCAGCAGGTGGACGGGCATTATTGGTTCCCGGTGTACACCAAGGGCGAGGGCATCCTGCACTTCAGCGGGGGCAACGGATACTTGGCTCAGGATGTGCATATGCGCGACACGGTCAAGTACTCCGACTACAAGCAGTTCGGGTCTACGACGAAGATCATTTATGAGGGGCAGGATATTTCGGCGCCGGAAAAGGAACCTGTCGCGCAGCCGAAGAAATAGCTTTCAGCTCCCCCGGCATCTCAATAGAACAAATACTTCCGCCAGCGATCGTCTCCGCGCCCCAGCATCCGCATGATCTGGCGGCTGGTGTGGAGCGAGAACGGCCTTGGGTCGCGCAAGAGAATCATGTCGTCGATCTCATGCAACATGCGGTTGCCCTTGCGGCGGTTGCAGGCGTGGCAGCAGGCTACGAGGTTTTCCCATGTGGAGTTGCCGCCGCGCGAACGGGGAATCACGTGGTCCAGCGTGAGTTCGCCGGAGGGCAGCAGGACGCCGCAGTACTGGCAGGTGTTGCGATCGCGCAGCAGGATGTTCTTGCGCGAGAGGGCACGGGTCTGGTGCGGGATGCGGCGGTACTCCAAAAGCCGGATCACCGAGGGCATGGCGATGCGGCTGCGCTGGGCATGGAAGATGAGGCCGTGCTCTTCTTCAGTGCGGGCGATGCCCTTGAGCACCAGGACCAGGGCACGGCGCGCGCCGCAGATGTTGATGGGCTCATAGGATGCGTTGAGCACCAGAACAGGCATCTGCAGCATGTGAACCGGCTGGACGGCCGCGTAGTCCCCGGCATACGCCGCCGCGGCCTTGGCGATGGACTTCTGCTTACGGGCATGAATCATAGCTTTTCCCAGCGACATCTCTTATCCCCTCGTCAAAAAGATGGTTGGTCTTGCGATGAGTAAATGCTTGCCGAGTGCGCGGGAGCAGCAGGCGAGTTGCCGGGCAGTCCAGGGTCCAAATGGACTGGTCCTGGTTCGTGGGGTGGAAGGCCTGGGCTGTTCTCCTCACCATTCAAGGAGGAGCCCTGTCGGATGTCGTATATGCGGCGCGCCCTGGCCAGCGTGGCCACCCACACTGTGGCTGCACCTGCCTGGACCAGCGCCTGTGCGGCGGCGCGAGCGGTTGCGCCGGTGGTGAAGATATCGTCGATGAGCAGAATATGCCGGGCCGTGACTTCGGACGGATCGGAGACCGTGAAGGCGCCGCGCACATTGATGCGGCGCTGGTGCGGGCTGAGGCCGGCCTGGCTGCCCGTGGCGCGCAGCCGCATGAGGGTGCTGGAGGCCAGCGTGAGCCTCCACTCGGGGTGGGATTTGCGGAGAAAACCGAGGGCGTGCTCGGCCAGCGACCGAGCCTGGTTGAAGCCGCGCTGGGCATACTTTGACCGGTGCAGCGGCACGGGAACCACCAGCATCTCGGCGGGCGCCTCGGCCGCCAACTGGGCTATGGCCTCAGCCAGCATCCGGCCCAGCCCGTGTGCCGCCGGATGAAGCCGGTCGTATTTGAGGGCGTGGATGGCCGCTTTCATGCGGCCCTGATAAATCCCGAAGGCCACGGCCCGCTCAAAAGGCGGAGGCGCCAGGCGGCATGCCCGGCAAAGCGCAGGGGACAAAGAGCCCTCCGGCGCGTCGAGCGAGTCGCCGCAGCGCAGGCACTGGGGTCCGCTCTGGACGGGAAATTCTGTCCAGCAAACATCGCAAATTGGCACAGAGGAGAGCTGCGGCAGAGGGGAACCGCAGAGGGCACAAAAGGCAGGAAGAAGGGCACAACCGATAGCATCCATGGGACTTCGAAGCACGCGAGCCACAGCGCGCCATCGGGAAGTCTCCGATGGTGGAACGTCGAACATCAGTGAACCGGAGTCCCTGCGGAAGACGCACCTCACTTGGGTTGGCGCGGCTGAATGCGCGCCGCCTTGCGGACAGTATACCCGGACCGGGCGAACGATTCCACGGCAATTGATGAAGACAGTTGTCAGTCTTCAGCGATCAGTGATCAGTTTTCAGTGGTCAGACGTGAGCATCCGCGGTCAAAGGGATTCCGGCGATCTGGATGCGTACGCCTGTTCCTGCTCGCCGATCAGGCCGGCGGAGGCCACCCATCTGGCCTCCGTCGGCTTGATTCTTGCGGCTAGATCAGATTGCGGTCCTCGACGACTACGACCTTGCGATTCTCGCGTTCGGCTTCCAGGTTGGCTTCGTGCGATGCCTTGACGTTAGCCTGCGCATCGCGGGCCGCGTCCTTGGCCTGGCCCCAACTGTTTTGGACTTTGCCTTTTACCTGTTGAACAGCGCCTTCGACCTGGGTTCTGGTGTCGCCGGTCAAGTTTCCCACCTTGCGCTTGGCGCCTCCCACAACGTCGTTGATCGTGCCGACTACTCTATCTTTGTCCATGTTTCCACGCTCCTGGAGTTCAGTAGTTCACGAGATAGCGGCGGCCGACAGTTCAATAAGAACCACAAACGGCGGCCAAGGGGGCTTTCGCCCGCAAAGGCATCGCTTCCTGGAGCAAGCGCCTCGATTGGCCTATGATTCTGAAACTAGAGCATTTTCAACTCAA
>PLFY01000021.1 GCA_003138365.1 Acidobacteriaceae bacterium | reverse complement strand
GTATTGGTGAATATGGACACGAATGTTCACCCCGAACTCATCAATACCCGCTTCGCCTACGTCTCCGTATCTCGCGCTTCGGAGGATGTGCGGATCTATACCAACGACGTTGCTGTCCTGAGTGAACGTCTCAGTACCGACGTGACAAAGACCTCAGCCGTAGACCTTCAGAAGGCCCAGGTCGAACCCACGAGTAATCAGCAAACCCAGACAAAGGAGCCACCCATGACCAACAGCAGAGAGCATTCGCAAGAGGAACTCCGCCACCAGATTCTTGCCGAGACGATTACCCACGCACCCGAAAACATCAGCGCCACTGCCGACATCGAACACCGGCACAGTGCACCAATCCAAACAGCCCTGCCAAAGGAAGCGTCAGACTACGACTGGAAGCGCGAAACCGGCGAGGTCCAGAGCTATCAGCACACCCACGCGGGAAGCTGGCTTCATATTGACCCTCAAGGCCAGTTCTACGACCGGCAAGCGCAGCCAATCACGCGAGAGACTGCTCTTGAGCAAGCCGGCCAATCCTCGGCTCACTCAGTTGGCGACAACGCCCAAGTCCAATCCGGCAGCAAAGCAACTGCCGACCTCGGTCTGAGTCTTTAAAACGCTTCGAACTGGGTATCCATTTGACTCAGGTTCCCCCAACAGGTTGTGTTTTGGGTTATTTCCGTTTGATGGCTGAGTCCACAATCTGTCTGTAAGTTGCTATTGGCCGGAATTCACCGCCTGCTCGCCCCCGACGGCACTCTCTTCCTCGGATCCAGCGAGCAGCCAGCCGACCCCTCCATCTGGACCGCGGTCCTGGCCGGCGGCACGTGCCACTTCAAGCCGAGAAAGCCGAGTTAGCGGCCTGCCGAGGCCGCCGCATTCAACGCAGACTACTAGGCGCGGAGTTTCCTGCGCCCAATTCCTATCAAGGCCAAAAGTCCGGTACCCAACAAGTAGAAGCTGCCCGGTTCAGGAGTGACAGCCGCAGGATCAGGGCAAGAAGTGGACGAGCCATCGTTATCGCCGTTATCGAAAGGTTGGCCAATTTCTAGAATGAGCGGCCAACCGCCGGCGCGAATGGGGTGCCAATGAACGTAGTCGGGGGAAGGGCTGGTGTTGGGTGTGTCCCCCGCCGATACCGTGGAATTGACGGAATTCAAGCCGCCAGCAATATTGGCAGGATTCGACGAGAGAAAGACTCCCAAAACCGGGTTGGACGGTTCCGACTCGGCAACGCTGCCGGCTCCTGCATACCCAAACTGAGGGGCGCTGCCAGCGCCCAGGTATCCGGAATTCTCAGGCGCGCCCGCTGCATTCGTCTGGTTATCGAAGAACCAGGCGCTGTCGGTGCCGGGCGCCGGGTCTAGCACTTCGCCATAGGAGCTTGGATCGACATAGGAGCCAACCGCCGCCGCAGGACTGTCGGACGGAATCCCGGTTCCCGCCGGAAAGATGAGAATCTGGACCAGACCCCAATCTGCATCCCGGTGCGATCCGGTCTGCTTGCCCAATCCCAGCGATTTAAGCTGGCCGTTGTCGAACCCAAAGTTCGCGTCCAGATACTTGCGCACAACCAGTGCCCTGGCCTCGGCGAGCACCATGTCTTTCCGGTCCCGGGCATCGCCATCCATTCCGGAGGACGCCACGACGATCGCAAATCCGAATTGGTTTTCCGCCAGGAACCGGCCGCTGGGATCGAGCTGGCTTCCGTTCTTCAGCTTGGCCGAATCGCGGCTATCGAAGAGTTGCTTGGCGGTGTAGGTAAACGTCTTTAGAGGCGAGCTCTGCGGGAGCCCGCCAATCCAACTCGGTCTCAGTTCGCTGGAATCGTAGACGTCCTCCATGTCGCTTCCAGATGCGGCACGGCCTTCCGGAAAGGGTCCGGTAACATTTCCTGTTGCACTTACCGCAAAGGTCTTGGCCAGCGCGGCGCTAACGACACTTTGATGCGGAATCGCGTCAGCCTTGGAATGAACCGCGAACAGGACAAGGGCTACCGTCGCCAAGAGCGTCCGAGTTTTCATGCAGCCTCCACTTTCGGAGGAACAGAGCCCTACAGCCTTAAATGCAATTGTACCCAATCACCTCGCGATTAGTCAGCAATTTAAGGGCCACTTTCCCATATTGGAATCAGACGAGTTATCGAGGGCTTTTTCGCGACATGTGCAAACAATTGCAGACATGTGCACATTATTGCGATAAAAATGCAGGAAATTGCACTTTAGAGCATTTTCTGTTTTACTGTAGACCATTGAGAACGAGTCTGAACCAAGCGTTCGCATTGGCAGGAGTGATGGATGGCAGGGCCTCGGTGAGGGCCTGATCGAGTGCTTCTTTGGTTCGTGCCTTTGCGTCCCGAAGCAGTTGTTTGAGTTTTGCCCAAGCCTTCTCGATAGGATTCAGATCGGGAGAGTAAGGCGGCAGATAGAGCACCTCCGCACCGGCTTTTTCGATCCGTCGGCGCATCGCTGGTTCCTTGTGCGCGCTCAGGTTGTCCATCGCTGTGCAACTTGGCCTGCAGTTGAGCAAGCGTCAGATCGGGTTCAGATGCCACCCAGCCCACCATAGAATCAACAATGTCCAAGAGGGGCGAGACTAGACGGCCGACGTAGGCCAAAGCAGCAAGCCGGGTGCAGCCTGTTGGCTGCGTGCTCAGGTCGCCTTATTCCGCCTTATTCCGCCTTATTCGGCTTCTGCCCAAGTCTTGGTTCCTCAGCTAGGAACCACACTGCCTCTCGGCCATGCCCGCGCGAATTGATAAGACCAAGCCTTTTCAAATGAAGAAGATCATCCCGCAAAGTGCGATCAGCTACGGCAGGATCGATCTGAGCACGGATATTGGCAAACGGGCGTTCTCTCCCAGCGGCCGCCCGCAGGAGGAAAAAGTGAATACTCATCTCATCGACTCCAATCCTGCCAGCTACGTCCCCACGGTCCTTACCTTGTACTTGAGCCTTCCAGAAACCCCGATCCGGACCGGCGCCATGGATCACCGGCACGCTCGCCTGCTTCAACAGCGCGCTGTGCCTCTGCGCGTTGTCGAGTCGGCCTTCCTGCTGGCGTCTCTGCGCAGACTAATCCGGCCAAAGGATGTGCCGCCGCTGTCGCCGATCCGCTCCCTGGCCTACTTCCTGCCTGCCATCGAGGAACTGCTCGCAGATCCATCGCCGGACAACTACCTCGAATACCTGAGACTCAAACTGAACCGCATCCTTACCAGCAAAGACGAGAACACCGATCCAGCCCCGGCGGATGTTCAAAAAACTACGTTTTCAGATGATCGCTAACAACAGCTGGAACATCTACGGCGCGGTGCGGTTTTTCGGGGCGGCGAAGGCGAAGTGGATCAAGCCGATTCTGGGGCGCGAGCTTCAAATCCCGAAGATCGAGTACCACCAGACGCCGGGCGAGGGAAACGACAACAATCACCAGCTGGTGCTGGCGGAGGATGAAGAGGGATATCGGAACCAGGCGCAGATAACGTCGGAAGCCTCGGTTGGCCGATTACGGCGGAGATTGCGTGGATCTCCAGCTTCCGGCGTATTACGTGGGGGCTATTGGCCGGCCAGGGGAGTTCAACCGGTGGGATCGGTCTCTGAACAGGCGTTTGACAGCCAAAGCCGCGGGCATCCTCGAAAAGGTGACCCGCGCTCAGACCACCCTAAAGAACGTTCGTTTGTATGACGTACTAGACTCGCTCGTGCCGGACTCCGCGCAAGCCAGGCTCATTTGCCCTGACCTGACTGCAATCCATCAGCAGCGAACGATATTGGCGGCCTCAATCCCCTTGGTGGCATTGCGAGTGTCCACCACCAACTTGGCTTTGCTCACGATGCCGGCATAGTCGTATTGCGAGTGATCGGTGACGATGACGACACAGTCGAATTCCCGGATTTTGTCGAGCGGGGTGCAGGTCATATTTAGGGCGTACTTGCGTCCGCGGCCGACCGAGGGAAAGAAAGGGTCGTTATATTCGACATGAGCCCCGCGCTTTTGCAGCAATTCGATGATGGTGAGCGAGGGCGACTCGCGCAGGTCATCGATGTCGCGTTTGTAGGCCATGCCGAGCACGAGGACGCGTGATCCGTGGAGCGGCTTGCCGCGTTGACTCATGGCTTCGACGATGTTCTCGACGACGAAGTAGGGCATGGCCAGGTTCACCTGGCCGGCAAGCTCGATGAAGCGAGTGTGGAAGTCGAACTCTTTCGCTTTCCAGGAGAGGTAGAACGGGTCGATGGGGATGCAGTGTCCGCCGAGGCCGGGGCCGGGATAAAAAGCCTGGAAACCGAATGGTTTGGTCTTGGCGGCGGCGATGACTTCAAACAAGTCGATGCCCATGCGCATGCAAAGCTGCTTCAGCTCGTTGACCATGGCGATATTGACGCAACGATAGATATTCTCGAGCAGCTTGGTCATCTCGGCGGCAGCAGGGGAGGAGACCGGAACGGTGCGGTTGAAGATGGTTGAGTAGACGGCGGAGGCCAGTTCGAGGGCTACAGGTCCGCAACCGCCCACGACTTTTGGAATGTCGCGGCGGGCGACTGTATCGTTGCCCGGATCTTCCCGCTCGGGCGAGAATGCGACGTAGAATCCGGAGCTTTCGGTGTCTCGCGCCACGCGAAGGCCGGAAGGATTTCCCTGCTCCAACAGGGGAACAACAACTTCTTCTGTGGTGCCCGGATAGGTTGTGCTCTCAAGAACAATGAGCTGCCCTTGCTGGAGGTGGGCGGCGATGCTGCTCACCGTGCCGATAACGAAACTAAGATCAGGTTCGTGATACTCGGTAAGAGGAGTGGGCACACAGATGATGACGACGTCCATCTGGGCAATCAGGCGGTAATCCGTCGTGGCATTGAAGCCATTCTGCCGGGCTGCGCGAATTTCCGCGGGGAGAATGCGAACGATATACGATTCGCCACGATTCAGCGTGTCGACTTTGCCGGGATCGATGTCGAAGCCGGTGATTGCGAAGCGCTCCTCGCTGAAAAGCAGGGCAAGCGGCAGGCCGACATAACCCATTCCGACGATGCCGATCCTCGCCCCGCGAGTTTCGATTCTGCGCCTGGTCTCGCTAATCTTGTCCGGGGTCACTGCTCACCCCCGGCGCCGGCGCTTACGGGTTTGGCGACAGTCCGGTACCACGCGACCGTACGTTGCAGACCCTCCTTGAATTGCACCAGCGGCTCGTAGGCAAACGATTCCTTTGCCAGGCGGATGTCGGCAAGCGAATGCTTCACATCGCCGCCGCGCTCGGGGGCATAGCGAACTTCACCGACATATCCGGTAGCTTTGCGCAGTATTTCCACGGTCTGATTGAGCGTGATTCGGTTGCCTGTGGCCAGGTTGAAGACTTTGCCGGATACGTTTTCCGCGGGGGCCTCCGAAGCCAGCAGATTGCCATGGACGACGTTCTGAATGAAGGTAAAGTCGCGGCTCTGTTCCCCGTCTCCATAGATCGTGGGCGTTTCGCCCGCCAGCATCTTGAGCGCAAAGATGGCNNGAAGGACTGCATGTAAAACTCGCCGGCCAGCTTGGCAACCGCGTAGGGGGAGATAGGGCTGGGGATCATGTCCTCGGTTTTGGGCAGCTTGGGTGCGTTGCCGTAGCAGGACGACGAGCCTGCATACACGACGCGGCGGACTTTCGCATTTCGGGCGGCGACCAGCAACTGGACCGTTCCCGAGACGCCGGCATAGTTTGAGGCGACTGGATCTTCTATGGAGCGTGGAACCGAGGGGATGGCTGCCTCGTGAAAGACGCATTCGACGCCGCGACAGGCCTCAGCAACCGCAGCGGCATCGTTGATGTCGGCCTCAATGAAGTCCATCGCCTCCAACCCGAGGAGATTTTCGCGCTTGCCTGTAGAGAAGTTGTCGATGCCACGAACTTTCTTGCCGCGCGCAAGCAACTCCGCGGCGATTGACCTGCCAATGAAGCCGGCTGCGCCGGTGACTAAATAAGTGTCCATTTTCAACCTTTCACAAAACGGGCGTTTTTCATTGGGCGCCCCTCCGCAGAATGATCGTCTTGATGGTCGCAAACATAATGAGCAGGTCTAAACCTATCGACAGGTGCTTGACGTAATAGAGGTCGTATTCGAGCTCTTGCTTCGTCTCCTCGAGGCTTGCGCCGTATTGATAGCACAGGCACACCAGCTCAGTCAACGGCATGCGGCGGGGGGGGTAGTGGGCTACTTTGAAAAGTGAGGGGTTGTGGAGAAATTACTGGGTGAACCCGAGACGGCGAGATTCGGCTTGGATAGCTTCGATTGTGTTCGCGACCTCGCAGCCGATCCAGTAAAGTTCCTCGATAACGGGCCTGCCTGCCACAACCGAGGGTTCATCGAAAGCTACAAAGAATTTGAAGTCGATCTCGTATTGCGAGTTCGAATCGACGCTGGTTCTCAGGTATACGACCTCTTGTTTAACCCGATTCCACCTGGAGTGTTCGGGAACTACCATGCTGACAAACCCACTACTGCTTTCGACTTCTGTGGATGGCCGCTGGAAGTCGGTACCGAATGGGGTCAGCATGGCATGATTATCGGTATTTCGCAGCGCCTGCAATGCGTGCAGGAAATAATTCCCTCCATCGTAAGGATTGAAAGATCGAAGGAGAGGGTACATTTCCCCCGGAACATCCGCGCATCGTCCCTTGATCTTAGGTTCAAGTTCGGCAGCACTATGGGCAAAAGGGAAGTAGGCGTTCCTAATCTTGGTTTGACCGGAGGCGGCTGCGACCGCGTAGATTGCGTGGTCGAGACTGGCGCGGAGATTGCTCACGATGTCGCCAACGAGTTCCGCAATGAGAGTATCGTCAAAATCCTTAATGAGCTTGACCTTGTGAAGGAATTGGTTCGGGGTAGTTGGGTCTATTTCAATGACCTGTCGGTAGGGGTCTACCTCGATGAAAGCCTGAATTTCCCGTTCGAGATTGGCGAAATGTTCGCCAGCTCGAGCAACCTTGCGCTTCGCGCTGTCGAATGGTCCAGGCATTTCCCCGATTGTACCAACCTCAAGCCGCTGTTTCAGTGGGGTTCTGAGCATCTTCGTAGGACTCCCACAACGCAAC
>PLFY01000113.1:292-13810 GCA_003138365.1 Acidobacteriaceae bacterium | reverse complement strand
TACCAGATCCAGATGTTGCCGCGGTTCTTCACCACGCCGGCGTCGGCGGTGGGCTGCACGCGCAGGGTCTTGAAGGTTCCCAGAGTGGTCTTGATCTCCTCGCGGCCTTCCACCTTCATGGTTACAGGCACGGTATGCAGGGCGTCCACCACAGGGAGAACAAAGGTCTTGCCCAGTTCCATGGGCTGCGATGAGGCGTAAAAGACGCCTGTCAGCAGATCGGTGAGGCAGCCGGAGATGGGCACTTCCACGTGCTTGGATTGGCCGGTCACCATGTTCTTTTCGTCGAGGATGGATTTGCCCAGTCCGTAGTCCAGCCTGAGCGTGGAATTGATCTGGCGGCGGCCTTCAACGGTCTGCTTGTCAAACTCGTAGGTGCAGCCCTTTTCGCGGTCAAAGGTGGACTGGAAGCGGTCGCCGACGTGAAACAGCATATTGATGGCGCCGATGGTATCCGCGTTGGCGGTGATGCGCTCGCGATCGCCCGTTGCCTCAAAGTGCAGAACGGCCGTCCCGGCAGGAAAGACGCGCCAGTCAACGGAGTAGATGAGGGTCTGCTTCTGGGGAAAGGTGAAGGCAGCGCGCGGGGGAGTGAGCGGGGCCACCTGCTGGCCGTGACCGATAGCGGCCAAGGCGAGGGCGCAAAGAGTGGTTGCTACGGTATAGCGTTTCTTCACCGTCAGGGAGGGCTCCTTAGAGATTGGAGAAATTGGAGAGATTGAAGCGATTGGAGAAATGGACAATCTTGGCGCGGGGGAAACCCTCACCGCAGCCCACGCACGAAACCGCCGAGAGCCGGCCGCAAGCAGAGCAAGCTGAGATACAGCAGAGCGGCCCCTATAGCAGCATTGTACTCGCGGTGCTTGAGGTAAAGGACAAGGGAAAAGCTGCCGGCGCTGGATTCGTTCCCGGAGTGGACCGCGTGGGTCAGGCGCGGAATCAAGCGGGGGACACGGCGGCAATATGCGTCGAATCCGGAGAATGTGGCGCGCAAAAAGCGCTCCTCCGAGGCGATGACAGGGACGTAAATCACTCCAAAACCGGCGGCAAGCACCAGCGCCACGGGCCAACTGAGCAGGGCCAGCGCAAAGCCGGCGGCGATGAGCATGGAACCCAGGTAAAGCGGGTTGCGGGTGTACGCGTAGGGGCCCGTCATGGTGAGTTCGCGGTTCTTTTTCACATATCCAGCCGCATAGGCGCGCAGCCATAGCCCCGGCACGACCAGCGCCAGGCTCCAGGCGATGGCGACGGGTTGGGGGGCGCGCCGCCAGAGGTCAAATAAATAGAGGGCCGCGGTGACAAAGCCCAAGGGCACACGAATGCGGCGGGCGATGCGCTGCCAACGGGCGATCCAGTCTTCGCGGGGCATTTGAATTGGCTCAGTCAACAGACGAACTCCTGATAAGCGCGGTCTTTTGAGAGTTGTGGCATCCCACCCATGCGCCAGAAAAAAGCGCATGGATGGGGCACAGGGCTTTCTGGGCACGACCGGCGCGAGAACTCCCAGGACGTTGAGATCATGAATGGGCCTCGGGTGCGAGGAGTTCGTCGGCGGCCCGCAACACATCTTCCGGCTGGATGGTCAGCAACCCGGCTTCCGGCGCAGCATGGCGGGCGTGGTCGCGGCGGCTCTCGGGGCTGCGCAGGACTTTGAACCTGGTCCCGAATGGACCGTTGCGGCTGGGGTCGGTGGGCCCATAGATGCCCACAACCGGCCGGGCGAGGGCGCAGGCCAGGTGCAGCGGGCCGGTATCCCCCGCGATCACGAGGGCAACACGGCGGCTGAGAGCGATCAATTGTTCCAGTGAGCAGGTGAGGGGAGTGGCCGCGCCTGTTGTGGCCTGGGAGATGGCTTCGGCGAGCGGCTCCTCGCCGGGGCCGGCATTGACCAGCACGCGCAGGCCACGGTCAATGAGGCCCTGAGCAACGGCCGCATATCGCTCCACCGGCCAGCGCTTGGCGCCCCAGCCGGCGCCGGGGTTGATGAGCACCGCGTTTTGTCCACCCCACGGACGTAGACCCGTCCGTGGGGACCCCGGTTGATGCGCGGAGGGAGGCAGAACTTCGTCGGCCCAGGCCTCGGCGGAGGGGTTGATGGGGAGCCACGGCTTCGCAGGCGTGAGGTCATCGCCTGCGACGGCCGAGGCCAGCTCGACATCCTGCTCGATTACGTGTACGCCGTGGGTTGCTACGAGTTCATTGAACAGCCAGCGGGCGGCCCGTTCGCGTGGCTCGGCCTCGCCGATCAGCCGCCGGCAGCCGGCCAGGCGGCCCACGACAGCCGACCGGATGGCCCCTTGCAGGTCGAGAACCGCATCGTATTGGCCGGCTCGGAGTGCGCGGCGCAAAGCCTTGATTTCATAGAGGGTTTGGCGGGAGAGCGGCGCTTTCCGCCACTGTTTGGTGGGAGCGAGATGAAGGCGGTTGACCAGGGGCTGGGCAGGGTTGGGCTGGTTGGCCAGGGCTTCATTGATTGCGGGAAAAGGCCGAATTGCGGGCGAACTCCCCGAGAAGCACACCTCAGGGGCTAAAGCCGGTGTTGATTCTGCTGCATCGATGTCCGGGCTAAAGTCCGGACCTACCGCACGAGCGAGCTTCTCTATAGCCGGTTCAGGCGCAAGCAGCGCCCGCCAGCGCGGTTCCACCACCCAGTCGATGACCCAACCGGGATGGGCCAGGCGCAGGGCCGTCACTGCCGGCAATGCGTGCAGAATATCGCCCATGGCGCCAAGCCGGACCACGAGCAAGCGAAACTTGGATTGCGTATGCAAACTCTGATTTTCTCACAGGGGCGGGTGAGCTTGGGTATCTGTAGACAGTAATACCAGGCGTGTGAATTCAAGGAGACGTGTGAGGAAAGGAAAGACGGCTACCGTCGAAACTCTGGGTCCGCCATGACTTCCCGGTAATATGCCCGCACACCGTTTGGCGTGAAATCCGACTCCACCAAACCGGCCTGGATTCTTTTGAGAAGTTCCAGAGAGACAGGGTCTCGCTTCTTGGCGATACCCTTATTGAGAAGTTCTTCTATGTCCGGAACTGTCCTGATCTTGGAATGGAGATATGCAATCACTGATTCGTGCTGGATGAACGGATGATCGCCTTGATTGAGGACGACAAGCCGCTCCGATCGCTTATGTGCGGTCACAACGCACGCTGTTACAACTTCTCCTTCATTGGCAGGGGTGATGACAATCCAAAGATGAAAGTTATCCTCTACACCGTCGCCGGTGAGGAAAGTATCGCCGCAGTTAAGCATAGATGCGGGATAATCTCTCTTCGTCACTGGCAAAAGAGGAAAGTTCTCGAATAATAATTCTGATTTCTTCTTCGCTCTCGCCTCCCGCTTTCAGTATGTCTCTGATTTGGATTGGGATAGAGCTACCATTCGGATCCCGCCATTCAGGCAGTTTGTGCATGACATTGTCAATCAGATCCCACCTGTTGCGATATCCGTACTGCTCGTATACTTCGTGCATCAACTTCTCTTCCGCACGCGATAGGGAGTCCGTCGGCGCCGTTTTGAGAAGTTGCACCTCGTAATCCCCCATCGGCGCGGAAATATATTGCGACCATACCGGCTTTGTCCGGTCCTCGGTAATTAGATTCAAAACTCGGCTAAGGGCGGGTCCATTGTTCATGGATACATAGCGATCCGTGGTGATAGGCGCACCCCAACGCAACAGTGCCTCGCGGTCTGCGAGATAGAGGAGTTTAATCAGCTTGACATAGTGCATCTGGCCGCCACGCAACCGCAGGAAATAAGCAGCCGCCTGCGTCGCTTTTGCCTCGTCAAACTGAATATGCATTCCTTTCAATCTCCCGTCGCGTATCAGTGCTAGCGGCCACACTACAATATTGGACTTAAATTCGAATGGAAATCATCGAATTCGGGGTCTCATGAATATATTAAAGCACGAAAAGCGAACAAAAAAGGAATAGTTCCCGTTAGCGAACAGCTTCCAGCCGGTCCACTAACCACTTGATGGCCTCTTCCTCGTGCTCGATTTCGATGCGCAAGCGGGCGGTCTTGAGCGGGAGGGATTGGGGGAAGGCAGAAGAGAGCTTCCCGAGCCGAACCAAGTCCTTCTCTGTGGTGACGAACGCCTTGGCTCCCGTCTGTTCGGCAGCGGTCACGAGGCGCTTCAGGTCGGCAGGGGTGAAGCGGTGGTGGTCGGGAAAGGCGATGCGGGCGGCGATGCGCTGGCCCGCGGCTTCTAGACCGGCGAAAAACTGGTCTGGGCGGGCGATGCCGCAGAAGGCGGCCACGGAACCATCGACTGCGGGGACGTCCATCTTGCGGTGCAGCCGCCAGACGGGGCCTTCAAAGCCCCACTCGCGCAGAGCGGCCTCCAATTCCGGCGCGCTGTCGGAAGCGGGAATGGCGATTACAGTGGCGCGGCGGGCGGCTTCCACAGGCTCGCGCAGATTGCCCGCCGGCAACAGACCGCCTTGGAGCCAGTCGCGGTGATCGAGCAGCAGAATGTCCACGTCGCGATAAAGCTGGCGGTGCTGAAAGCCGTCATCCAGAATGTGAACGGCGGGCAGATTGATATAGGAGACGCCTGCCGGCGCATCGGCCTCGGCCAGCAGGCCGGCGCCGAAGCGTTGCCCGGCCACGTAGACTGGCACTCCCGTTTCGCGCGCAATCAGAAGAGGCTCATCGCCAAAACTGTCAGCCGTCCCGTCTGGGTCAACGCGGGCCGGGCGCTGAGCTGGATTCGAGTATGAGCGTCCATAGCCGCGGGAGAGTACGTCCACCCGCAGGCCGCGCCGTTCCAGAGCTCTAGCGAGCGCGATGGTGAGCGGCGTCTTGCCCGCGCCGCCAGTGGAGAGATTGCCGATGCTGACGACCGGAAAACGCAGGCGGTTGACTGGCTCCATTCCGGTGCGCAGCCGCAGTTCACGCAGAGTGAGCGCCAGCCGGTAGGCGGGAACCAGCGGCAGCAGCAGCTTGCGCGATGAAGACGGCTGCTTCATGACCGGGCCTCCGGAGTCGTGCTGGGAGAGAGCAGTTCGCGCAGCGCATCCACGCATCGGCCAGTGGCACCAGCTTGTTGCTCGAAGACCTGCCGGGCCCTGTCGCCCATCGCCTTGGCGGCGGCGGAGTCGCGGAGCAATTCGATCAAAGTCGCGGCCAGGTCCTCTTTGGCTGCAATGCGGATGGCCCGATGCGTCAGCAGGTCTTCTGTGATGGCGCGGAAGTTGGCGTAATGAGGGCCCATCACGATGGGAACGCCGAACTGGGCCGGTTCGAGCGGGTTGTGGCCGCCGGACGGAATCAGGCTGCCGCCCACGAAGGCCACCGCCGCAAGCGAGTAGATCGAGGCCAGCTCGCCAATGGAGTCGAGGAGGACGATCTCGCCCGGTCTGAGCGGCTTGAGTGCAACGGTTGGATTCGAGCGCCAATCCGAGCGCTTGACCCACGCAACGCCGGACCGATCCAGTAGCGCGGCAACCGTGGGGAATCGCTCAGGATGGCGGGGCGCCATGACCATTGCGAGTTGCGGGTCGGATTCGAGGAGTTGGGGCCAGGCTTCGAGCAGCGCGGACTCTTCGCCGTCGAGCGTGCTGCCCGCCACGAGGAACCGGAGATCCGGCGCCAGAGCCTTCAATTGCCGGGTGGCGTCGGCTTCCGCAGCCGCGCGCACATCGAATTTAAGGTTCCCGGCAACGGAGACCCGCTCCGGCAGACAGCCGATGGCTTTGAGCCGGTCCGCGTCCGTCTCGCTCTGCGCCAATACCCGCGCAATGCGTTCGAGCAGAGGCCGGAAGAAGCCACGGACCAGTCGATATCTCGGCCAGGATCGGTCGGAGATGCGGGCGTTGACGACGGCGACGGGGATTCCACGGCGGAAACAGCCATTGAGCAGGTTGGGCCAGAACTCGGTCTCGGCCAAGATGAGAAGCCGGGGTTGGAGGGCTTTCAAGTATGCCCTCACTGCCCAGGGCAAATCGAGCGGGCAATAGGAGACACGGTTGCTACCAAAGCGCTCGCGGGCCAAGGCCTGGCCGGTGCGGGTGGTGGTGGAGATGACCAACTGATGGTCAGGAAAGGCGCGGTCCAACTGGCCAACCAGGCGGCTTGCAGCCAGCACTTCGCCCACCGAAACGGCATGAAGCCAGATGAGGGGCCGGTCGGCCCCCAGGCCGCCCGGCGCAAGTGGAGCCTTTCGCAGTCTGAGCGGAACACGCCCTAAGCGTTCGCGGAACCCATCGCGGTACTTCTGCGTGGTGGCCATGCGCCACAGCCACCACGGTGATCCGGCTAGCAGGACCGCCAGCAATGCCGCATTGTAAAAAAACAGAATCATACGTAACGGATCGAACCTTCCCGCTGTCTAACCCTCAAATGATACAGTCGAGCACGATGAGAACCTTGCGGGCAATTCCGCCGTTCTTGCTCTGGCTGGCTCTGCCGGCCCTAGCCAGCGACCACACCCCGCCTCCCGTGCAGCCGGCAACGACGTTTGCCGCGGTCGAGGTGCACGAGGACGAGAAGGTGGCCATCGCCGTCGAACCCTATGACACACGCGCTCGGGAAGCCATTTTTCGCATCGATTATTTGAGCCACGGGGTGATGCCGGTGCGGTTGATTGTAACCAACAATGGTGATCGGCCCATCTCTCTGCGCGATGCGCGCATTGTGTTCCTCACCGCAGCGGGCGACAAGATTCTGGCTGCTGAGCCGGAGGATGTGGAGCGGCTGATGAGCCAAAAGGAGCGCCAGGGCAGCAAGATCCCGATGCCCGGCCCCATCCCTAACATCAAGCTGAAACCGAAAGCCAGCGACAAAGACGTTGAGGCGGACTTTGACACGTTCGAGTACCAGGCCCTGGTGGTGGAGCCGCACGCCACGAGGGCCGGATTCTTGTTTTACGACGTGTCTCAACTGGACAGTCCGCTCAAGGGCGCGAAGCTGCACATCGTCAAACTGCGCGACGCCGACGGCAACGAGCTTTTCTACTTCGAGATTCCCTTCGACAAGTACCTTCGATCCAAGTCGAGCCAGATGAACTGAGCGATATTGCATGTGATATGATCTGCCTGTGCGAGCGGTCTTGGACACTTCCGTACTGGTAGCTGCGGTTAGAAGCGCCAAGGGTGCGTCGCGTGAGTTGCTGAGGATGGTTCTGGATGGGGAATTCAAGCCGCTCATCTCTGTATCTCTTGTGCTGGAATACGAAGCGGTTTTAACCCGGCCTGAGCATCTGGGTGGCTCCGTCGACGCGCAGGCGAATGTCGATATTGTCAAAGCGTTTTGCCGGATGGGTGAGCCAGTGCATATTTTCTCATCGATTGCGGCCACAATTGGTGGACCCGGATGACGAGTTCGTATTGGAGGCTGCGTATCACGGAATGGCCGATCTGATCGTTACCCTTAATACGCGAGATTTTCTGACGGCTGCAAGGCGTTTTGGCATTGCGGCAATGCGGCCAGGCGAAGCCTTGGAAAGGATTAGACACAAGTGAAGACAAGTAATTTTGCATTGCGGCTGCAGCCTACGCTATTGGAGGAGGCTAGAGCAATGGCCAAGTCAGAGGGCGTGGCGCTCAATCAGCTCATCAATGTGGCCGTGGCTGAAAAGCTTGCCGTCACGCGCACAATGGAATTCTTTCAGCGGTATACGCGAGATGCGGATGTGGCCCGCGCAATAGAGATACTGAACAAAGCCGGCGCCGGCAATCCTCCTATGCCTGGCGACGAGCTGCCCAAATCCAGGCAGCGGCGCGAGGCAGCCGGGAAAAGCAAGCCTCGCGCTACTCGTAGTAAGTAGCCGTCGTCGTGTCGGTCTCCCAGATGGTGCAGTCCTTCACGCGCACCCGGCCATGGGTCATGCCGGCGAGTTCCTCGTTGGTCTGGTCGTAAAAATACTTGGCTATGTTCTCGGCGGAGGGGTTGAGCACCGTAAAAGGCTCAAGCTCATTGAGCATCTGGTGGTCGATGCGTTCGATGACCGGGCGCAGCACATGCTTGAGCAGCTTGAAGTCGAGCAACAGGCCAGCTTCGTCCAGCGCGGCCCCAGCCAGGGTTACTTGGACTTTGTAGTTGTGCCCGTGCGGGTTCTCGCACTTGCCCTTGTAGTTGCGAAGATAATGGCCGGAGGAGAATCCGGCCTCCACGGTGACTTCATACATCGGCGTCAGCTCGATCCTGTGCGGGGAAGAGTCCCACCTTCCATTTTAGCGGCTGGCGCAGGTTCAGGGTTTCTGGCCGCCGCGCCGCTTGCGCCGCATCGCCTGCCGAGCCTCTTCGCTGCGCCGGTCCACCTGCTCGAAGAGGTGGCTCATGACGCCGATGAGCGCCGCCGCAAGCCCTCCGAGCAGCAGAAACAGCGCCACCGTGCGCCACAGGGACCCGTTGGTGGGGAGTCCCGGCTGGAAGCTCGAAGGCACGAGCGACATGCCCGCTGAGAGCAGCGCGAAGAGCACGAGCGTGGCAGCGAGAATGTAGAAGTTGCGCGACATAAATGGGTGGCGGACGGTCCGCTGAGTCTGCTGCGATTCTACTAAGCCGCAGCTAGCTCGGGCATCCCCTATCCAAGATCGGAGTGCGCGGGGATCGGAGTGCGCGGATTCAAACTCGTCGAAGAATTGCCTGGCCGGCTGGGTCTTTCCTTTTCTTGCATCATCAAGGCCCTGCCGGATGCCCTCCTCTGCTTCAGCGCGTGCTGAAATGTCGAGGAGGCGCTGAGAGGGTTCGGCGTCCTGTACGACAGCCGCCAGGTCTTGCGCTCGGAGGATATTGACACGGCGCTTAAACATTTCTACTCTTCCAACTATGGACCTAAATCTTCCCGAGCGCCAGACTACTGAGCTTGCCAGCCTGTCGATGCGCACTGGCCGCAGCCCGGACGAGTTGGTTGTGGATGCCGTGGACCGGTTGCTTGCCCAGGAAGCCTGGTTCGATGCGCAGGTGCAGTTGGGAATCGATCAGATTGCACGCGGCGAATTTCTTGAAGAGGAAGAGATGGACGCGCGCGTGGCGCGGATGATGCGGGCTTGAGACGGCTGCGGTGGTCCATGGCCGCTGCCGACGATCTTGAAGGGATCAGCAACTATCTCCATCTTCATCACCCCTCCTTTGCCAATTCAACGATTCAACGGCTCTACGACGCAGCCAGGTCGCTCAAGCAGTTTCCGTATGTGGGCCGCGTAGGCAAGAAAAGCGGCACGCGCGAACTGGTTCTTGCTCCCCTTCCCTATCTCATGATTTATTGCGTTGACGAGCAGTCGGTCCACATCCTGCGTTTTCTGCACGCAGCCCAGGACCGTCAATAAAACTGCGTCGTCCTGGAGGGCGGCTTCAGCCGAGAAGCTCGACGCTTTCAAGCAGCATGACTCCGGCCTCGGCAAACGCAGCCTCGATGGCAGCCACTGAACCGTTCAGGTCGATGGCGCGGCAGGCGTCGCGGATCACCACTGCAGGCAGGCCGAGGCGGCGCGCATCGAGGGCCGAGTAGCCTACGCAAAAATCGTAGGCGAGGCCGGCAAGGAAGATGCGGGTCAGGTTGCGTTCGCGCAGATAGCCGGCGAGGCCCGTTGGCGTGACGCGATCGTTCTCAAAGAAGGCCGAGTAGGAATCGATGTGCGGCCGGAAGCCTTTGCGGAGGATCAGTTCAGCTTGCGGGAGATGAAGGGATGGATGGAACTCCGCGCCGCTGCTTCCCTGAACGCAATGGTCGGGCCATAGGGTCTGTCTGCCGTAACTCAGCCCGATCTGGGCGAACGGTTGATGGTTCGCATGAGCGCTGGCGAAAGAGGAATGTCCCGCCGGGTGCCAGTCCTGGGTGAGAACGATGTGCTCGAACCTGGGCGCGATTCGATGGATCACTTCGATCACGGCGTCGCCGTCGGCAACGGCCAGCGCGCCGCCGGGACAGAAATCATTCTGTACGTCGATGACCAGGAGCACGTCCTGCGAGGTAATCTGCATCGGTTCTCTCCGCTACCACTTTCTCAGATGAATGCCGCATCCAAGGCGTTTTCTGCTCGATTTGACAAGAAAGGCCGAGGTTTTGGTACCGACCGGGCGCACCCTGACATTTTAGACCGGGGACATACCTGACACTGCACAAGTCCATGGGCGTTTGATTACAACGTCTTGATGGGCTGGAGAGGAGCGCGCGTCCGGGATGCGGGGCGGGAATGGGCGGGGATCGTGGGCTGGCCCCCAAAAGCGGCCAACTGAGACAAACTACAGCCAAGCAATCCCTCCTTCCGGTAGCGCAATTCACCGCTCATCGGAGGGCGGGGAAGAAATCAGGGACGTTTTCACCAAGCTGTTCAGCCGTGCCGCAAAAGGCCGCAAATTAAGTGGGCTTTAGAGCCCTTTCAAAATCTCGACTCAAGGGAGCTCTTCCGTAGCCTGTGAAGCCTGTTCCATTCAGGCTGATCTGGCCCCCCCCGGGAAACTGGTCGTCACATTCCGAGAAACGATCTCAGGTGTATGATTCCGGCGGCGCGATTTACGCGCGGATTGGGCTGTCCACGGTAAGAAGCGCCTTTGATTCGCGAAAGGACGGGATCATTATGCGCGCAACGTTGAGATTTGCCACTCCATTTCTGCTTTCCATCGTTTGCCTGAGCGCCTGCAAGGCTGGAACGCCGGGGAACTCCTCACCCGCGAACCAGGCGCAGGCACAAACTCCGCTCACGACCATCAGCGCATCCACAGGGGGCAAGATTGTTTACGGGAGCGTGGCCGGAGTGACCACACAACCGGCGGCGCTGGCCAAGATGCTCACCATGGTCCACACCAACTCCGGCGAGAAGCCGCAGATCGGAAAGGCTTTCCAGTTCACGGGCACGAATTCCGTTGGTGTGTTTTTCACGGTGACCGACCATCCGGATGGGAATCTGCCGCTGGCGGGTATGGTGATCGCCACGGCGACCGGGCCCAACCAGGTGCAGGCGGGAATGATCTACGATCTTGCGTCGCGGTTCGGCCAAACGGTGAACCCGATGTTGCAGCAGCTCTCAAGCGTGTGGCATCCGGGGGCGACGCCGGCGGCGGTTAGGCCCCAGGGCGGAGCAAGCACAACTTCGGCCGGCGGTTCGGCTGCCGGTGCGCCTGCTGGGATGCACACGGTATCGCTGCCCGACAGTACGGCCAGCGTGAGCATTCCAGCCGGGTGGACTGTCGATCCACAGAGCGGCGGTGGGACGATGCTTATCCACGGCACGAATGGCGAGACGGTGATCCTCGGCAACATGTTTTTGGCGGTGGACCCCAGCGCGTTGAAGGGGCCCGTGAAGCCTCTCAAGGGACAGATTGTTTACCCGAGCAACGTTGACCCGGTGAAGTCCTTCGCGGATCTCATACAACAATTTCGCAAGTCAAACAACATGGGCCCCGCTCCGATTCAGATCCAGAGCGCTGAGCAAGTTGCGCCACCGTCCGGAGCTGAGTTCCAGGGCGAGCGTTGCGCTCAGGCAACAGGCCAGGTGAATCCCGACGGCAAGGGCATGCAGGGCATGTTCAGGGTGATCTGTGTGACCCCAGGACAATTCGGGGACTTCAGCTTCCTTGACTACGTAGCCGAGTTCCCTACTTCCGAAGCCGGTCAGGGGAATGCGATGGCGGCGGCAATCATGAACAGCTTCAATGAGAACATCGCGCTGGTCACGCAAAGAGCCACTGCGCAGGCCGCACCCCACATCGCTCAGCTGAAGCAGGTGGATGCTCAACAACGGGCGGCGAACCAGCAATTCACGGCGAATGCCGTCAACAACATTCACGCAATCGGCGCGGCAGCCACGGCCCGAATGAACGCGACCGAAGCCGCCAACAGCGCTGAACAGGCCGGCTGGAATGCGCAACAGAACGCCAATGCCCAAAACGCGCAGGGCTTCAGCAACTACCTACTGGATCAGAACGTGGTCCAGAACAACTTTACCGGGGCCCACAGCACCCAGTGGAATTCGGCGGCGGATGCGATGGTGCAGGCAAATCCGAACAAGTACTCGTACGTGAGCACACCGAACTACATTCCGGGGACGGACTATTGAGTCTTGACTGAGGGAAGGTGCGATTCGAAAGGGGCTAAGGGGCTGTGGAGCGCGGCGATGCGGGCAACGGCGCGATCGCGGCACCCCAGCCTTCGTGCGCCTCCTCGCCCAAGAGCAGTAATGGAGCCGCCAGAAATTCAACCAGCTTCAATCAACATCTCAGTCCAGCAGACCGAGGCGAACCGTTTCAGCGTGGACAACCTGGTAGCATTCGCATGCGGCGGCCACCAAGCCGTCGTGATCCAGGATGGTCACGCGCCCGCGCGTGCAGGTGATGATTCCCGCCTTCTGCAACATTCCGGCATCCTTGCTAAATCTTGTACGCCTTCCGGCATTGAAGGAAATTGAAGGCGCCATATCATTTCAATCTTTGGCTCGTTGGCGGGTGGCCCAGGTCTCGCTTCTGAGACCTGGGGCGCCCGGCGATATTGCGGTAACCCAAAGGGTGGTGCGCCGGGCTGCGGTGGGTGAGGCCTCTACATAGTGATTGCGGTGTCGAACTTTGCGTAATTGTCCAGATAATCTTTGATGATCAGATAGCACTCGCAAGAGGTCTTGGTGAGCCCAGGGATGTCGAGGATGCGAATTTCTCCGCGGGTGTATTCGATAAGTCCTTTTTGCTTGAGAATCCCGGCTGCGGTAGAAATCGTGGGACGACGCCCGCCCAGCATGTCTGCGAGAAACTCATGCGAAATCTTGAAAGTGTCGACGTGCGCGCGGTCCGCACAGATGAGCAGCCAGCGGGCGAGCCGCTGTTCGAAGTTGTGTTTCGCATTGCATCCCGCGGATTGCATTGCCTGAACGAGTTGTGCCTGAACATAGCGCAGCGCCAGGGACTGAAAGTGGCCGCCAAGGCGGAACTCTCGTCTCGCGTCCTCGACCTGGCAGGTATAGCCATGGCCGGCAATCTGGGTGTAGATGCGATTCAGGCTCTTTTTGGTTCCCATCAGCGCAGAGACGCCGATGACCGACTCATAACCGAACATGCCTACCTCGACCTGAGACCCATCCTTGAACGAAGTCGTCATGGAGGCCATCCCCTCTTCAA
This sequence comes from Acidobacteriaceae bacterium, assembly GCA_003138365.1. Taxonomy (GTDB): domain Bacteria; phylum Acidobacteriota; class Terriglobia; order Terriglobales; family Acidobacteriaceae; genus Telmatobacter. The sequence continues at coordinate 750 of PLFY01000113.1, read as the reverse complement.
GAAAATAGAGGTGATCGATCAGGTCGCCAGGGTTCTCGATTTCGTGTTTCAGCCCGAATTTGACCGGCTGCAAACGAAGGCGTTCAAGTATGTCCCCGCCTAGAGCCTTCAAAAGAGTGTTCTTAAAGTTGCTCGTGCGCAAGCAAACCTCACTTTCAGACAAAACCCTATCATAGTTAGTCTGCACAAGGCTCACGATGCCTGACTAAAGTTCGGACTACGTCAGATACCGTACATAGATTTTGAATATATGTCAGATACCGTACATAGGCACTTCAAATAACGTCAGATATCGTACATAGATTTTGGACCTATGCCAGATACCGTGCAAAATACTTCGAGTTACTTGAGAGGGCGCAAATAGATATTTTGGGTTAAGTCAGAAACCGTACAAATATGACAAGAATAAGCGAGTAGGATTCATTTAGGTTAGACTATGAGCCACTTGCAAAATTCCA
>PLFY01000113.1:0-250 GCA_003138365.1 Acidobacteriaceae bacterium | reverse complement strand
ATTTTGCAAGTAGCTCCTATGCTCATCTTTTTTGCATCGCGGGTCTCCCGATGAAGGCACTCCCGGCCAACATTGCATCTTTCACTGTGACCCCGCCTCGCTGTCTCCGCGATACGAGGGGGAATGGGGAATCTACACGCCGGATGCCCCTCCGAACTGCTCCCGTGAAAACCGCATCCGCGACGAGCCACCCAAGAGAATGAGGTGAGAGCATGACATTTGACCTCGCCGCTTTTTTGGAACAAGCAGG
>PLFY01000123.1 GCA_003138365.1 Acidobacteriaceae bacterium | reverse complement strand
AAATTTGCGAGGGGTGCGGCTGTCTTTGGTACCGTGCCCAGGCCATTGGGAGTGTTTACTGCCAAAGGTGTGAAATAAAACTGAAGGACTTTCCATCGGCGGAGAGCCGGAAGCGGCGTGGCCGTCCAGGCCGTAAGCCGCTCACCGCGGTTTGGGCCGTGGCTGCGGCAACAGGAGGTGCGCAATGAGCGCAGCACTCCAGTTGCCAATGGTTTGGGGAGCGAGCAGTGCACAGAGAGCATGGCACGACGGCCGGAGGACATGGGAAGAGAAACCGGCGGCGCGAGCCGATGTAATTCCGTTGACCAAAGCTCCCGCGGCGGAGCCGGTGGTCAGTGTGGCTTTCTACAGAAAGCATACGGAGAACATGCTTCGACGCTATTTGTATGCCTCGATGCAGGTGGGCAGAACTCCATCGATCCTGGGCGATTCAGTTGGCCGGGGATGGTGTTCGAGTCGGCCCGTCCGCACCTTCGAGGACGCGGTGATCTTCGTTCTCGACATGGAAATGTGTCTGGACCAGCTTGGATCGCTGGACCGTCAGATGCTGAGCCGGGTGGTGCTGCAGGAGTACACGCAGGCTGAGGCGGCCAGCTTGTTGGGGATGAGCGTACGGGCCATCTGCTACAAGCTTCCGCAGGCCGTGGACCGGTTGACGGAGAAGCTGCTGGAGGCCGGGCTGCTGGTGTTACCGCACTGATACGAATGAGGCAAGAAGACAGTCAGCGAGGGGGAGCGTGTGCTGCATGCGCTCCCCCTTCGTTGTCGTCATCCTTCTCTGATATTGTGGACGGGTTCCGTCTATCGGTGGCGGAGCATGCGCCAATGGAGCAATATCCCTCAAGGGAATCTCGAAGAAGTTCTCGATGTAGCAGAGGCCTTCCCTCAGGGGCTGAAGCCCGCGCTGGTTTTATTGCGTTTACGGCACGACTGAAGTCGTGCCCTGACACTCATTGCAGCCGGATTGCGTTTTTCCGCAGACTGTGAAGCCCGTACCCTTCAAAACATCGACTTGTTCAACGATTTCCACGAGGAGTTAAATCAATGCACCCAATGCCCCGTCACGCCGCTCTCCTTCTTCTGCTGGCCTCGGTCGTACTGGCCGCGCAGCAACCCAGTTCTCAGCCCACGGCGCAGCCCACTCCTCAGCCAGCTCCTCAGCCAACTATAGCGGCTGACGCTCCCAACAGCGACACCAGCTACATCGACGCCCAGGGCACGGCGCATGTGACGCGTGTGGTGCCTGTGCCAGGCACGATCAGCACCCCGGCGCAACTGGTGCTGGGGCACGCCTTTCCGGACCAGGGCCCGGCGCAATCGCTCGCGGAGCGGCGCAGCACTACAGATGAATACACGGCTCGGGTCCGCGTGGTCTGGAGCAGGCTCTGCCCAGTCCAGATTGTCGAAGACAAAATTGCCGGAGTGCCGGTTCACATTGTCAGCCCGGAGGGACTGCCCGAGGCCAATCGCGACAAGGTACTGATGAACCTGCACGGCGGCGGCTTCAACTCCGACTCGGGATCGTATACGGAGTCGATTCCGATTGCCAGCTTCAGCAAAATCAAAGTCGTGTCCGTGCTCTACCGGCTTGCGCCCGAGCACCCATTCCCGGCAGCCGTGGACGACGCGGTGGCTGTGTACAAGGAATTGCTGAAGACTTACAAGCCGGAGCACATCGTTCTCTACGGGACCTCAGCCGGAGCGATCCTCACCGCCGAAGTGGCCGCGAGGATGAAGCAACTGGGCCTGCCTTTGCCGGCAGCGCTGGGCATTTTCAGCGGTCTGGGAGATTTTGCGCGCCCCGGCGACTCGTCTGCCTTGTATTCGCTGCGCGGCTTATCCGGGCACCTTGACCCGCCCACATCCGGCCCTCACTCCCCTGATTATTTGGCCGGAACCGACTCCAAAGACCCGGTGCTCTCGCCCATCTACGGCAACCTGCACGGGATGCCGCCGACGCTGTTCGTGACCAGCACCCGCGACATGCTGCTGAGCGGCACGGTGAATCTGCACCGGGCATATCTGAACGCCGGAGTCGATGCGCGGCTGGTGGTGTTCGACGCATTGACGCACGCGTTCTGGTATGACCCCATGCTGCCGGAATCGCAGGAGGCCAACCACATCATGGCGGACTTCTTTGTGAAGGAGTTGGGGCAGTAGGCTGGATTGATTCGCAGGTCTCAGAGAGGAGAGCTGGGGCAGCCCGACCTCCTCTCCAGCTCCGAAATGGGACCGTCAGAAAAAATGGGAAAAACTCGACAAGCGAACTGCGGATTACAGCAGATTTCCGGTTGAGCGTCTGCCCCTTTCGGCTTAGGGTCCAAGGTGGGCGGCTGCTCCAGGATCAGCGCGATGTGATTGCGCGTTCGGCACGGGCGAGCCGGACAAACAGCTATGGCAATCCAGGCCAGAGAAGCAGTTTCCGCGGTTAGCTTGACCGGCCGGTTGACCGAGGTTGCGGTCGGCTATCAGACCATGCTTGAGCAGAACCCGTGGCAGCCCGAGGCGCTGGTGGGCATGAGCCTGGTTGCGCTGGCAAGCCACCAGTTTGCGGCAGCGGTGAAGATGGCCTCCGCGGCCGTGGATGTTGCGCCGGAGATGGGCAATGCGTGGGTCGCGCTGGGCCAGACGCTGAAGGCTGCCGGTCGAAACGACGACGCTGAGCTGGCCTACGGCCAGGCCATTCATCTGGACGGCATGAACGCATTGGCCCGGATGGGATTGGGCGAGCTGAAGATTGCCACCGGACGTCCGCAGGAAGCAGCAGGGGAGTTTGAGTTGGCCGTCAAGCGACAGCCGGGGCTGGTTGCCGGGCATCTGGGTTTGGGTAACGCGCTGGCTGTGCTGGGACGCAATGAGGAGGCGCTGGAGCGCTACGAACAGGCGCTTCGGTTGCGGCCACGGCTGCCCGAGGGTGAGTTTGCAGCCGGGTTTGTGTTGGCGCGGTTGGGAAAGCTGAAAGAGGCCGAACGCCGTTACCGGCGGGCGCTGGTTCTGCGCCCGGACTTTGCCGCTGCCTGGATGAATCTGGGGAGCCTGTTGCGTGAACAGGGGCGCGAGACCCATGCAGAAGCCGCTTTGCTTCGGGCTGTCGAGTTGCGGCCGGATCTGATTGCGGGATGGATCAACCTGGCCCTGCTGGAGCGGGAACAGCGCCGGCCGGCGGAGGCGGAGGCGCATCTGCGCAAGGCCTTCGAGCAGAATCCCGAGCAGGTGGAAACGCTGGTGGCCTGGTGCCAGTTCCGAGCCGCGGAGCGGGACCTCGCCGGAGCCTGGGGGTGGCTCCGCTGGGCCCTCGCGCGGGATCCCGCCAATGCTGAAGCAGTGAATATGCAGGGCATCCTGCTCCATGCGGAGGGCCGATTTTCAGAGGCTGTCGAGGCGTTTGAGCGGGCCGAGTCCCTGGGCAACCGGGCCGCGGCCTCCAACCGCGGGAACGCGCTGCTGGATTTGGGCCGGCTGGATGAGGCATTGCGGGCGCACGAGCTGGCGGTGGAACGCGATCCGTCTCACCCTGGCGCCGTGTATAACCTTTCGTTGACGCAACTTCGGCTGGGCGACTGGGAGCGCGGCTGGCGGGGATACGAGGCACGCTGGCGGTTCCGCGAGGTTCATCGCAGGCCGCGAACTTTCCACCAGCCCAGGTGGGAGGGCGAGTCGCTGGAAGGCCGCAGGGTTTTGCTCCATGCCGAGCAGGGACTGGGCGACACGATCCAGTTTTGCCGGTATGCCACGCTGGTGGCGGCGCGCGGCGGTGTGGCGATCCTGCAGGTGCAGGCGGCGGTGGAACGGTTGATGAGATCACTGCCCGCGGTGCGCGCCGGCGTGGCGGAGATTGTGCTGCTGGGCCAAAAGCCGCCGGAATTCGATCTGGAATGCCCGCTGCTGAGCCTGCCGGCCATCTTCGGGACAACGATTGATACGGTCCCCTGGCCGGGCGCTTATCTGGCGGCCGATGCTGACCTTGCGTTTGACAAGCAGTTCCAAACTCCACACGTCCGGCCGAATGAGGCGCCAGGAGTGCGTCCTTTGCGTGTGGGGCTGGCCTGGGCGGGCAATCCCCGTTACAAGGCGGATCGCCAGCGGTCGATGGGGGCGGAGACGCTGATTCCCTTGTTGCGCACGCCGGGCATTAACTGGATCTCGTTGCAAAAGGGCCCGGCCGCTGAGCAGTTGGCAAGCCTGCGCGGCGATGTTTTTGTCTGGGACGGCTCCAGCCGGGACCGAGACCTTGCTGAGACAGCAGCGCTGCTAGCGACGCTCGATCTGGTTGTCACCACGGACACCTGCATTGCTCACGTGGCTGGAGCCATGGGCAAGCCAGTCTGGATTCTGCTGCCCAAGCTGGGAGACTGGCGCTGGATGCAGCAGATTGAGACCACCCCCTGGTATCCGACCGCCTGGCTGCTGCGGCAGAGCGAGCCAGGCGATTGGGCGGGGGTGCTGGGCCGTGCAGCCAGGGAGATGAACGAGTTCCGCCAAGCGCGTTTGAGACCGGCAAGTCTTTGGTTTGCGGGTACCCCGGGGCATGAGTCTCGGAATTCCCAATCCATTCCAGCGTAATTCCAAAAAGAAGAGCCTCTTGCAAAATTCCAT